>DURG01000131.1 GCA_012837465.1 Propionibacterium sp.
CCTGCGCGGGGCCCCTTCGTCGTCGTGCGGGGCAGCTAGCCGGCGACGCGGAAGGCGTCGTAGACGCCCGGCACCCGGCGCACCAGGTTCATCACGTGCTGGAGATGGGTGGGGTCTGGTGACTCGAAGGTGATCTTGCCGGTGAACTGGCGCTGCTTGTTGGTGGTGATGTTCACCGCGAGGATGTCGATGTGCTGCTCGGACAGCACAGAGGAGACGTCCGAGAGCAGGCGTGCCCGGTCGATGCCCTCGATCTGGACGGTCACGTTGAAGGTGGCCCCCTCCTTCGCGCCGGACCAGGTGACGGGGATGATGCGCTCGGGTTCCTTCATCAACGAGGGCACGTTGCTGCAGTCGCGGCGGTGGACGGAGACGCCGTCGCCCTTGGTCACGAAGCCCACGATGTCGTCGCCGGGCAGCGGGTAGCAGCACTTCGCGTACTTGGCCGTGACGGAGTCGTCGCCGTCGACGAGCACGTGCGCACCGTCAGAGATGGGGCGGCGGTGCTGCTTGACGACGACGTCCTCGCTGACGGTGTCGACCGTCTCGTCCTCACCGCCGTGCAACTGCACGAGCTTCTCGATGATGCCCTGCGGGCCCAGCTGTCCCTCGCCGATGGCGATGTAGAGGCTGGGCACGTCCTTGTAGCCGAGTGCATTCGACACCGCCGTGAGGTTCTCGAGCGTGAGGAGCCGCTGCAGTGGCACGCCAGCGCGGCGCAGGTCCTTGGCGAGCATGTCCTTGCCCTGCTCCATGGCGACGTCGCGGCGTTCGCGCGAGAAGTGCTGGCGGATCTTCTGGCGTGCACGGGAACTTACGACGAAGCTCAGCCAGTCACGGCTCGGGCCTGCGCCCTCGGCCTTCGACGTGAGGATCTCGACCTTGTCGCCCTGCTGGAGTTGCGTGCTGAGCGCCACCAGGCGCCCGTTCACGCGGGCGCCGATGGTGCGGTAGCCAACCTCGGTGTGCACCGAGAATGCGAAGTCGACCGGCGTGGCGCCCACGGGGAGGGCCATCACCTCGCCCTTGGGCGTGAAGACGTAGATCTCGTCGGCGTTGATCTCGAACAGCACCGAGTCGAGGAACTCGCTGGGGTCCTCGGTCTCCTTGCTCATGACGCCCAGCTGGTGCATGGCCCGCAGGCCCGCCTCCTCGGGGGTCACGCCGTCGCGCAGGTCCGCTTTGTACTTCCAGTGGGCCGCGACGCCGTACTCGGCGCGGCGGTGCATCTCGTGGGTTCGGATCTGGAACTCCACGGGTTCGTTGTTGGCGCCCAGCACCGTGGTGTGGAGCGACTGGTACATGTTGAACTTCGGGCCTGCGATGTAATCCTTGAAGCGGCCGGGGATGGGCTTCCAGCCGGCGTGCGCAACGCCCAGTACTGCGTAGCAGTCCTTGATGTCGCCCACGAGGACGCGCAGGCCGATGAGGTCGTAGATGTCCTTGAAGTCGCGGCCGCGCACCATCATCTTCTGGTAGATGGAGTAGTAGTGCTTCGGGCGGCCGTAGACCGTGGCGTCGATCTTGGATTCGGCGAGCAGCTTCTGGAACTGGGCGATGAGCTCGCGCAGGTAGCGCTCGCGGCCGGGTGCCTGCTGGGCCACCATGTCGACGATCTCGGAGTACACCTTGGGCTCGATCGTCGCGAACGACAGGTCCTCGAGCTCCCACTTGATGGTGTTCATGCCGAGGCGATGCGCCAGCGGCGCGAAGATGTTGAGCGTCTCAGTGGCGATCCGCACCCGCTTGTCGGGGCGCAGGTAGCCCAGCGTGCGCATGTTGTGGAGGCGGTCGGCCAGCTTGATGACGAGGACGCGGACCTCCTCGCTGGTGGCCATGATCATCTTGCGGATGGTCTCGGCCTTGGCGGTCTCGCCGTAGGTCAGCTTGTCCAGCTTCGTCATGCCGTCGACCATGTGGGCGACCTCGTCGCCGAACTCCGTGCGCAACTGCTCAAGGGAGTACTCGGTGTCCTCGACGGTGTCGTGCAGCAGCGCGGAGACGAGGACGGGCTCGGTCATGCCCAGTTCGGCGAGGATGGTGGCGACGGCGAGGGGGTGCGTGATGTACGGGTCACCGGACTTGCGAGTCTGGCCCTCGTGGTAGTGCTCGGCGACGCGGTACGCGCGCTCGATGATGGCCAGATCGGCCTTGGGGTGGTTGGACCGGACGATGCGGTTGAGCGGGTCGAGGATGGCCGACTTGGGGCGCACCGCACCGAGCCGCGCCAGGCGGTGCCGCATCCGCAGGCGCGGCTGCTCGGGCCCGGTCACCAACCGGGAAGGGCCACTCAGCAGCTCATCCGTCATGCGGCCCAAGTCTAGACCCCCCACCCGAAGGTGTGGGGAGCCGACCACCGTCAGTCGTCGTCATCGTCCGCCAGTAGGACACCGCGGCTGCCCACGGGAGGCTGCGCGCGGCGCACGACGATGAGTTCGTCGCCGGTCTCGACCCGGGTGGCCGTCTGGTCATAGAAGCGGCGCAGCGTTCCGTTGCGAACGACGCCGATCACGCGCTCGCCCAGCACCGACGACGGTGGCTTGCCCACCTCGTCGGGCTCCGCGAGGCGCTGGTGCACCTCGAGGCCCTCGGCACCGGTCAGCATGTCCTGCATGATCGTGCCCAGATCCGGACCGATCGCAGAGAGGCCCAGCAGGCGGCCGACGGTCTCCGAACTGGTGACGACGGAAGAGGCGCCGGACTGGCGGACCAGCTTGACGTTGTCCTGCTCCCGCACGGATACGATGACGCCGGCGGTGGGGTTGATCTGGCGCACGTTGAGCGTGGTGAGGATGGCCGCATCGTCGCGGTCCAGCGAGATGATGACCTGACGAGCCTTGGAGACCTCCGCGCGCCGCAGGAGCGTACGCCGGGTGGCGTCGCCCTGGAAGGCGGCCAACCCGTCGAGGTTGGCCTCGTTGACGGCCCCGGCGGAGGAGTCGATGACGACGATCTTGTCGGCGGCCTCCCCTTGGCGGCGCAACGTGTTGACGGCGCTGCGGCCCTTGGTGCCGTACCCGATGACGACGACGTGGTTGCGCATCCTTTTCC
>DURG01000132.1 GCA_012837465.1 Propionibacterium sp.
GTCGAGACGCCCATCCTGCAGCTCATCCACGGCGGCGCCGCGGCGCGCCCGTTCGAGACGCACATCAACGCGTTCGACATCGACATGACGCTGCGCATCGCGCTGGAACTGCACCTCAAGCGTACGATGGTGGGCGGCGCGGACCGCGTCTTCGAGATCGGCCGCGTGTTCCGCAACGAGGGCATCGACTCCACCCACTCCGCGGAGTTCACCATGCTCGAGGCGTACCAGGCGTGGGGTGACCAGAAGACCATTGCGCGTCTCATCCAGGACATCATCGTGGCCTCGGCCGACGCCGTCGGCTCGCGCCAGGTCGAGACCCCCAAGGGGGAGGTCAACCTCGACGGCGAGTGGGCCTGGGTGCCCTTCTTCCCCGCCCTCTCGGAGCGGCTGGGCGAGGAGATCACGCCCAGCACGCCGTCGGACGTGCTGCGTAAGTTCGCCGACGCCAACGAGGTGGAGTACGACCCGAAGTGGGACGAGGGCAAGCTCGCGATGGAGCTGTTCGGCGACCTCGTGGAGCCCGGCCTCATCCAGCCCACCTTCGTCCACGACTACCCGACGATCGCCCAGCCGCTCGCGCGCGACCACCGCACCGAGCCAGGGCTGATCGAAGCGTGGGATCTCATCATCGGCGGCGTCGAGCGCGGCACCGGCTTCACGGAGTTGATCGACCCGGTCGTCCAGCGCGAGGTGCTGATGGACCAGTCGAAGCGCTCGAAGGCCGGCGACGAGGAGGCCATGCAGTACGACCAGGACTTCATCGAGGCCCTCGAGTACGGCGTGCCCCCGATGGGCGGGCTCGGCCTGGGCATCGATCGCCTCATCATGCTGCTGACCGGCGTCGGCATCCGCGAGACGATCCTCTACCCCCTGCTGCGCCCCACCTCCGGCTAGCCCCACATGCAGAGATCAGGCATGGCCACGCTGGCCGTGCTGTTCATCACGGCCATCTGGGGCTCGACGTTCTTCATCATCAAGGACGCCGTCGGACGCATCGACCCCGTCGACTTCCTCGCCATCCGCTTCGCCATCGGCGCGGCGATCCCGGCGCTGGTCTTCCACCGTCGCCTGCTGCGCCTCAACTGGGCGCAGTGGCGGCTGGGCCTGGGGCTGGGGTTCGTGTACGGGTTGGCGCAGATCGCCCAGACCATCGGGCTGCGCGACACCGACGCGTCGGTCTCCGGCTTCATCACCGGCACCTACGTGGTGCTCACGCCGCTGATCCTGTGGGTGGCGTTCCGCAGCCGGTTGTCGCCGACGACGTGGGTGGCGGTGGCGCTGGCCCTGGCAGGGCTGGCGGTGCTGAGCCTGCGCGGCGTGGCCGGGGGCGGCGTCGGTGAACTCCTGACGCTGCTGGGCGCCGCGCTGTACGCGTTGCACATCGTGCTGTTGGACAGGTGGTCGAGGTCTGCTGACGCGATGAGCCTCACCGTCGTGCAACTGATCGGGATCGCCGCGACGGTGGGCCTGGCCGCTGCCCCGGGTGGCTACGCGCTGCCGCCGGATGCGACGGTGTGGGGTGCGGTGCTGTACACGGCGATCGCCGCGGGGGTCGTGACGATGCTGCTGCAAACGTGGGCTCAGCGCCACATCACGCCCACCAGGGTGGCGCTCCTGATGACGTTCGAACCCGTCTTCGCCTCGGCGTTCGCGCTGTGGCTGGGCGGGGAGGCCTTCACGCTGCGGCTCCTGTTCGGTGGGGCGCTGATCCTCGTCGGCACGCTGGTGGGGGTGCGGGCCGGCACGCCCGTGGCCGAGGATTTGGGCGATTCACTTAACCTGAGGACATGAACGCCAGCCCAGAGGCCACGCCGACGAGCGAGGCCAGCGTCGTCACCGACCGTGCAGCCCGCTACGGCAAGCAGCTCGTGAGCCATCTGTCGCGCCGCTCCGGCGGCGAATGGGATGCGGAGAAGTACTCCGGCTGGATCCAACTCGGTGAGCACGGCCGGGCGGACGTCCAGGCGCTCGGGGATTCACTGTCGCTGCGCGTCACCGCCCCGGATCTGGAGACGCTGGAACGGTTGGAGGGCGTCGTGGGCACGCACCTGGTGCGGTTCGGCGCCAAGGACGAGCTCACCGTCGGCTGGCTGCGCAGCAACGGCGAACGCGGCGGTCAGTTCCGCTTCGACGACGCTGAGGGCTGACTGTCCGCCCCCAGCAAACGTTCAGTCTGGCCTCAGCACCGCGAAGGGATCCGTCACGACGAGCTCGCGGTCCACGAAACGGAACACCCGCGCCGGGCGACCCCCCTTCGCCCCGGGTACCGACATCTCGCCCGTGGCCGCCAACTGGCCGCGCCGGGTGAGCACGCGCTGCAGGTTCGTGGCGGCCACGTCGTGGCCCAGTGCGGCGACGTAGACCGCGCGCAGCTCCGCGATCGTGAACTCCGCCGGCATCAACGCGAACCCGATGTTGGTGTAGGAGAGCTTCGCCCGCAGCCGCTCGACGGCGTGCTCCACCACGGTGCGATGGTCGAAGGCCATCTCCGGTACCGCAGCCACCCCCACCCAGGCTGCATTGTCCGGCAGTTCGGGTTCCATGTCCGCCGCGACGAGGCCCAGGTAGGACGTGCCGATGGTGCGTTGGGCGGGGTCGCGGCCGGGATCCGAGCGGGTACCCAGCTGCTCAAGGTGCCCAAGGCCGGCCACATCCACCTTGGCGGCCAGGTGGCGTAACACAGCCTCGGCGAGGGTCTCCCCCGGCTCCACCGGGCCCGACGGCAGCGCGGGTAGGCCCGCGAATGGCTCGGATTGGCGCACGGCCGTGAGTACGCACAGCTCGGCGTCAGCGCCTTCCCCGCGCACCTGGAGAACCGCGCCGATGGCCTCGTGGCGGTAGAGGGCGACCCCGGCGGAGTCGCGGGTCTGGCGGCGATCCATGGCCTCATGCTAACGGCACCCACACGAGCCATCCGGGGCGCCCGGTAAGCCGCATACTCGGGGTGCCCGCAATATCCCTGCGTGAACAGAGCACGCTCTGTGGATAATCCACTTTGCGTGCTCTGATTCGGCAGGAACAAGTTATCCACAGGTCGACAGCCTCATGGTGGATGTGCCTTTCCACCGGCCACAGTGGTGGCGTGGAGCAGACAATCTTCAGCACTGATGACCTCTTCGCCCGCGGAATGGGCCCCAAGGAGATCCGCGCCATGATCGGCCGGGGCGTGCTCACCCGGCTACGCAAGGGCTGGTACGCCGACCTCGGCGCCGCCGATTCGGACGCAGCGGTGGCGCTCAAGGCCGGAGCACACCTGGGCTGCCTCTCCGGCTGTAAGGCACACGGCATCTGGGTACCTCCGAGTTCCGGCGTGCACGCAGCCTACGGGCGTGGCGCCTCCACGAAGGCGCGCACCGGCTTGGTGCTCCACCCCTACAAGGCGAAACAGCCCCGCACCGCGATCTGGCCCGTGGAGGACTGCCTCGCCCAGGTCATCGAGCGCCACGATGCTGAGACCATCCTGATCGTGGTCGAATCTGCAGTGAGCGCCAAGGTCATCCCACACGAGATGGCCGAGCAGATGCTGAAGCAGACACCGATCGGCGACCTCACGCGATGGCTCAGCAGGGCCAGGTCAGGCAGCGAAACGCGCGTGCGGCTGTTCTTCCAGCGCAGGCACGTACCCGTGCATCCCCTGGCCACCGTGCTCGGGGTGGGCGAAGTGGACATGGTGGTGGGGGACCGGCTGCTCGTGGAGTGCGACAGTGAGCGCCATCACGGCTCCCCCGAGGCCCAGCTCAACGACTCGCTGCGAGATCTCAACGGACACCTCCTCGATTACCAGCGCATCCGCCTCACCTACGACCAGATCTGGCACGACTGGGCCGCCACGCAGGTGAGCCTTTCTGCCGTGCTGCGCAAGCGGCGCCACATCCACCGGTTACGCCCCAGCCGGGCCACCACGCCAGAGGGTCGCTCGCGCGCGGCGGTGCTCGCCGAGCGGCACACGCAACGCCGCCGCATGCACTCCCTCGGCTTCGACGAGGACCTGCGCGACTTCCTCTGATGCCCCCAATGAAGCCGACAAACGTAACCCTGCAGAATCCCGGTACGCAGTGTGGATTATCCACACAGCCCACTGGGATTCGGCAGGGATATTGCGGTCACCGCGAGTACACCGGCTGCAACCAGCTCCTCGAACGTGTGCCCTGTGCGGCGAGATCACGTGCGGACCAGCGGCATGGGGGAGGATGGCCCCATGGCCGTCCTGATCGATCCGCCGCGCTGGCCAGCCCATGGCACGCACTTCGCCCATCTGGTCTCCGACACCTCACTGGAGGAACTGCACGCCTTCGCGCGGCTCGCGGACCTGCCACCGCGCGCGTTCGACCACGACCACTACGACGTGCCAGCCTCCCGCCACGAGGATCTGGTCGAGCTTGGAGCCGCCCCCGTCTCCGAGATGGAACTCATCCGCGCACTCACGGCCAGCGGGCTCCGGGTCCGCACCCCGCAGCGGTCCCCGGGCAAGACGGAGTCCATCGAGATCGCCCACCGCTCGTGGAGCTACCTCGA
>DURG01000010.1 GCA_012837465.1 Propionibacterium sp.
CCCGCGCCGTCAAGGACGCCGACGAGGTGTTCGCGGCCGACGACGTGGACGCCGTGATCATCGGCTCCCCCACCCCGCTGCACGCCCAGCAGGTGCTGGCCGCTACCCGCGCCGGCAAGGCCGTGCTCTGCGAGAAGCCGGTCGCGTCGTCCGTGGCCGAGGCCCGCGAGCTCGAGGCCGAACTCGCCACGTTCGACCACCCACCGGTCATGGTGGGCTTCCAGCGCCGCTACGACCCCTCGATCAAGAAGGCCCGGGACCTCGTCGCCGACGGCGAGATCGGCCGCGTCGAGCAGATGACCATCCAGTCGCGAGATCCCGCCGCTCCCCCGGCCAGCTACATCGCGCAGTCGGGCGGCATCTTCAAGGACTGCACCATCCACGACTTCGACCAGGCCCGCTTCTTCATGGGCGACATCGTCGAGGTCACCGCCTTCGGGCAGCACAACATCGCGGAACTCGCCGACACCGGCGACTTCGACGGCGCGGTCGTCGTCCTGCGCAGCGCCGACGGGGCCATCGTCTCGATCACCAACAACCGCCACTGCGCCGCCGGCTACGACCAGCGCATGGAGGTGCACGGCGAGAAGGGCTCGCTGTTCGTCGACAACCTGCGCCCCACGTCGGTGACGGTCAACAAGTTGGACTACAGCGCGGCAAAGGACCCGTACCTGGACTACTTCCTGGAGCGCTATGCCGACGCGTACCGCGACGAGCTGACCGCGTTCATCGACGCGATCAACGAGGGTGCCGACGTGTCGCCCGACGTCGCAGACGGCATCACCGCACTGGTGCTGGCAGAGGCCGCCGAGGAATCGGCACGCTCGGGCCGCCCGGTCAAGATCAACAACTAAGCCTGGATCCACCCCGGGCATCACAATTCCGAGGAGAATCGAGAACTCCTGCGCTCTCGCATGATGGCCTGACTGGGGGGTAAGGAAAGTGGGGCAACCCAGTTCCACAAGGACCGCATCCCTGCACCCCGATTTTCTTATACTGCCGCTAAGGAACATTGGGGACTGATGCCGAGCGTGTCGTTTTTCCGTCACGAGGTCGTGACAAGCGCCGCCGGGATCGCATGCGACAGGGGATAGCAATGTTGACACCCACCACGAACACACGCAAGAGGATCGCAGCCGTACTGACGTCTGCCGCCCTGCTACTCATGGGCACCGGAAGCCTTGCGGCGCAGGCCGCTGAAGATCCGGCCGCCCCCGAGGAAGCGGCCATCGTCGCCCTCGAGGAAGCACCCGCCGAAGAAGCCGTGCCGGAGGCACCGGCCGAGGAGGCAGCAACCGAACCGGCGGTCGAGGCCGAGCCTGCCGTCGAGGAGCCTGCGGCAGAAGAACCAGCCGAGGAGCCTGTGGCGGAGGAGCCGGCCCTGGTCGTGGCTGAGGAGCCGCCGGCAGAGGAGCCCGAACGCGGCGTCCTCGCGGATGTGTCGCTGCTTGCGGTTGACACCACCTTCTGGCCCTACGACTACCAGACCATCACCGACCTCTCCGGAACCGATCAGGACACCGTCTTCGTGCAGGGTTCCAAGGAGAACGACCTCAGTTCCTGGACGCAGGGCTCTGCCAGCCCCACGACCGGCGGCGACATCGTCAACGGCTACGTCGGCGCCGAGATGGTCGACGGCCGGCCCATGCTCTACGTGGGCCTCGACCGCTTGGACGCCGGCGGCAACAATGGCTACTTCCTGGAGCTCAACAAGCTGCCGAACACCACCAACGGCAATGGCGCCATCATCCCGAACCGAACCGACGGCGACCTGCGCTTCGTCTTCCCCTCCGGCCAGAACTTCAGCTACCCCACCGCCCAGGTGTGGCAGAACGGCGCGTGGGTGGACGCCAACATTCTCGGCATGCAGTTCCAGTCCGATGAGTTCACCGCAGAGTTCAAGGTGGACGTCGCCAAGCTCCTGAGCATCGACATCGGTGACTTCGAGTGCAACGACCTCGGCTTCAACTCGTTCTACCTGCGCACCGGCGCCTCCTCCAACGACCAGTCGCAGTTGAAGGACTACGTCACCGGCGCCATCGACATCGACTTCTGCGCCGAGATGACCATCAAGAAGGTCGACGAGGACGGCAACGCCCTGGGCGGCGCCACCTTCACCATCGACCCGAACCCGCTCGTCGGCGCCACCGAATCGCCGCTGACCATCGTGGACAACGATGCCAACGACATGGACAAGGCCGACGGCATCATCCGCCTCCCGGAGATCAACCCCGGCACGTACACAGTGACCGAGACGGTGGCACCCGAGGGCTACCTCCTGCCCTCCGAGCGGTCCCAGACCCTGAAGGTCGAGGCCGAGGGCGCCATCACCTACACCTTCACCGACCCCATGATCTGGGAGGCGCCCACCGCCACCAAGACGGTGACCGCCACCTACGACGCCCTCTACAAGTGGTCGATCGACAAGTTGGCCAACGGTGAGGACGGCATCACCGAGATGATCCGGGCCGGCGAGTCCTACGACCTCGACTACGACGTCGTCGTGGAGTACCTGGGCAGCGAGCTGAGCAACTTCGCGCTGGCCGGCGAGATCACCGTCGAGAACCCGAACGCCAAGCCCATGGACGTCACCCTGAGCGACGTGCTCAACGGCAACCTGGCGTGCACCATCACGGGCGGGGCCGACGTCACGCTCGATCCCGGCACGAACACCTTCGGCTACGTCTGCGCTGCGGACGCCAACACGCCGCGGACCGGCACCAACATGGCCTCGCTGGTCTACGGCAACGCCGATCACCCGTCGACGCAGGCGCACGTGGATGACCCGGCAACCGCCGGCACCACCACGGTCAACACCGACGAGGTGCCGTACACGTTCGCGCAGGCCGCCACCGACAACCCCGTCACCGTGACCGACCAGTTCACCGGCGAGGACCCGGTGGCCCTGGGCACCATCACGGTCAACCCGGATGGCACGCTCAGCGTGGCCGCCGAGGGCGCCTTCGTCATCGACGGCAACACCGTCACCTTCGACGGCGGCTCCCGCACCATCAAGCCGGAGCCCGGCTCCTGTGAGGCGCTCACCAACACCGCCACCGTGGTTGACCTGACCGACACGGTCGAGGTCGAGATCTGCGCGGACGCGGATCTGGAGATCGCCAAGACGGTGGCCGGCAGCTACGGCAAGACCCACGACTGGTCCATCGACAAGTCCGTGGATCCCGATGCCCCGATCAACCTGGTCGGTGACGAGACCCAGGCCACCGTCGAGTACTCCGTCGTGGTCACCTACGAGGGCTACGAACTCAACGTCTCGGTCGTGTCGGGCACCATCACGGTCACAAACCCCAATGACTGGGCGAAGGACTACACGGTGACCGACACGTTCGAGGGCACCGAGTGCGTGGTCACCGACGCGACCGGCACCATCCCGGCCAACGATTCCGTGGAACTGGCCTACGAGTGCACGATGCCGGCCAGCTTCGAGCCCGGTGACGACGACACCAACGTCGCGAAGGTGACCTTCACCGTCGCCGATGTCGAAGCCACCGAGGAGACGGATCCCGTCACCATCGACTGGCAGAAGACCGAGCTGCACGCCACGGTGGACGTGTACGACTTCTTCGACGGCGACGTCGAGGGCGAGCCACTCGGCTCGCTCGACGGCAACGCCATGCAGGACGGCGACACGAAGGCCTACACCTATGAGCGCACGCTCGACGGTGCGGCGGGCAAGTGCGTGAAGTACGACAACACCGCCAAGGTCGTCGACGACGACACTGTCCTCGACGAGGACGACGCCACCGTCGACATCTGCCGGGAGTTCGAACTCGTCGTCACCAAGACGGCCGAGGGCTCCTACGACCTCACCCACCTGTGGCTGATCGACAAGTCGGTCGACCCCACCAAGACCGAGGTCACCGGCACGGAGGCGACCCTCGCCTATGACGTCGTCGTCACCTACGACGGCTTCGCGACGAGCGACCACGTCCTCACCGGCACGATCACCGTCGAGAACGACAACGCCTGGGCGCGCACATTCACCGTCGAGGACGTCTTCGACGGCGAGACGTGCGACGTCGCGGACGCCCCGAGGACCGTTCCCGCCTACGGCACGGTCACGCTCGAGTACACCTGTGACCTGGACGATGACGACGACTTCACCCCCGGTGACGACGACGTCAACAAGGTCACGGTGAAGGCCGAGAACCTCAAGGGCGACACCGACTCGGTCATGGCCGAGGCGGACGTGGACTGGGTGGTCACCGAGTTCCAGAACCCGGTCACGGTCACGGACGAGTTCCGCGACGAGGCCGCAGCCGAGCTCGGCACCATCAC
>DURG01000133.1 GCA_012837465.1 Propionibacterium sp.
GCCTCGGCCCTGATGTCGGCTGCGGGACTGGCGTTGGTGACGCACTCCGACAAGTGGACCAACCACCGGCTCGCCCTGCCCAACAAGCTGTTCCATGCCGTGAGCCTGGGGCTGCCCGTGGTGGCCACGGACATCGGGGAACTGGCCAAGATGGTTCGGCAACACGACCTCGGCGCCCTCTACGCGCCGGGCGACCCGGAGGACCTCGCGCGCGCGATCCGCGCCGTCGTTGCTGATTTCCCGCGCTACGTGTGTAATGTCGAGGCGGCACGCCCTGCCCTGTGCTGGGATGCCGACGCCGCCCGCCTGCGGGCCGTCTACGAGAAGCTGGCAGCCGCGTCCGCGGATGACCGGGGAGAAGGTTAAGTGGCCAAGGACACTGCTGTGAAGTCCACGCGGAGGGTCTACACCCCCCACAGGGCGGGCATCCCCAACCTGCGTGAATACTTCAAGGAGCTCTGGGCGCGCCTCGACTTCGCGAAGGAGATGAGCGACACCAACATCCGGGCCGGCAACACCAACACGTTCCTCGGCCAGGCGTGGCTCGTCCTCAACCCGCTGCTGCTGGCGGCGGTCTACTTCCTGCTCGTGATGATCATCGGCGGCGGCGCCCGTATCGACCCCAACACCGGCATCGCCCGCGCCGACTTCCCGCAGATCGCCAGCGGCCTCTTCCTCTTCTTCCTGATCTCCGGGATCGTCCAGGCCTGCGCCACCTCCGTGACCAACGCCGGCTCGCTCATCCTCAACATGAACTTCCCGAAGCAGTTGCTGATCTTCGCCAACACCTACCTGGCGCTGCGCCGCTTCGTGCCCACGATGATCGTCTACGCCGTCATCCACATCGTGTTTCGCAAGCCCATCGGGCTGCCGCTCGTGTGGATCCCGGTGATCGTCGCCCTCGCCGCGCTCATCGGCCTGGGCCTCGGCTCGATCATCGCCACCTGGCACGTCTACTTCCGCGACACCGCGAACTTCCTGCCCTACATCATCCGCATCTGGCTCTACGCCTCGCCCGTGCTCTACTCCGGTGAGCAGTTCCTCGCCACCGGCATCGGCAAGGTCACCGGCGAATGGATCCTGCTCAACCCGGTCTTCGGGCTGCTCGGGGCGTGGTCTGACATCCTCCACGGGGAATGGCCGACGTGGTACTACCTCGCCGCGGCAGCCGGTTGGGCGCTCCTGCTCAGCGTCGGCGGCGTCCTCTACTTCATCTCGAGGGAGCGTGATTTCGCTGTCCGCCTCTGACCACCCCAAGGACCTCGAGCGCCAGCCCGGCGCGCCAGAGCCGGAGGCGCACTCCTCCGTCGCCCCGCCCACGTCCGACGAGGGCGCGGCCATCGTCATCGACGACCTCCACATCACCTACAAGGTGTTCATGGAGCGCAAGAACACGTTCAAGAACGCGCTGGTCAAGAGGATGCGCGGCCAGCAGGTCAACTACCGCGAGGTGCGCGCCATTCGTGGCGTCACGTTCAACGTGCCGAAGGGCCAGTGCACGGGCGTCATCGGCGCCAACGGCGCAGGCAAGTCGACCCTCATGCGCGCCGTCGCCGGCATCTTGCCGCCCTCGAAGGGACGCATCGAGATCGACGGCAAGGTGTCCACGCTGCTCGCGCTCGGCGTCGGCTTCAACTCGGCGCTCACCGGCCGCGAGAACGTCACCCTCGGCGGTCTCGCGGCGGGCCTCACGCGCCAGCAGGTCACCGAGCGCTTCGACGAGATCGCCGAGTTCGCCGACCTCGGAGACTTCATCGACATGCCCATGCGCACCTACTCCTCGGGCATGTTCTCCCGCCTCGCGTTCTCCGTCGCGGTGCACATGGACCCGGACATCCTCATCATCGACGAGGCGCTGTCGGCCGGCGACGCCGCATTCAAGGACCGCGCCAACCAGAAGATGGCCTCGCTGATGGACCAGGCCGGCACGATGCTGCTGGTCTCCCATGCGCTGGGCACCATCCAGGAACTCTCCGACGAGGTGGTGTGGCTGCACAAGGGTCGCCTCATCCGTCGGGGCGACCCGAAGGAAGTGTGCCAGGCGTACCTTGACTTCCTGAAGGTGGGCGACGACTCCATCATCATGGAGGACTTCTGACCAGAATCGCCATCGTCACGACGGGCCACGACGTCGCCGACGCCCGCCTGCACCGCACGGTGGCGGCGCTGCGTCGCGCCGGCTGCGACGTGCACGTCCGCGCGTTGGTTGAGCCCGCGACGTTGGTTGAGCCCGCGAGTGCTACGAGCGGTGTCGAAACCGCCAAGCGTGGAGATGGCCTGCTTGGAAACTCACCGGGTTTCGACACGACCGCGCCCCTCGCAAGCTCGGGGGCGGTCGGCTCAACCAGCGTGCGGACCGGCAAGATCAGGCGCGGGCTGCGGGCTTTCGTCTGGCCGTGGCAGGCGCGCTGCGACGTCCTGATCACCATCGATCCCGACACCGCGCTGTCCGCCTGGGCGTCGTCGAAGGTGCTGCGCCGCCGCTGGGTGGCCGACGTGCACGAGGACTACCGCGAACTGTTGCGCGACCGCGCCTGGGTGCCGAAACCGC
>DURG01000134.1 GCA_012837465.1 Propionibacterium sp.
AGCCGATGTCACGGTAGGCGTCGGCCAGCGCCTGCCGGTTGTCGGCGTCGACTGCGCGGCCGCCGGTGGTGTCGGCGATCTGCTTGAGCGTCGCGGTGTCGGGGGCCACGTTCTCGCGCTGGCCGTCGAGGTCCACGAAACCGTTCTGGGTGCCGTAGGCGATGGTGTAGATCGGCACCTCGTCGGCCCTGGCCTGCTGGGCGGGCTCCTGGGGCTCCGGGCCCTCGGTGTTGGTGCCGTCGGACAGCATCACGATCATCGCGGGCGGAGTGTCAGCCTCGTCGTCGCCCGGGGGCGCCATCTCGATGGCCCGCATGGCCGAGGTGATCGAGTCGCCGATCGCGGTGCCGTTCTCCAGCGCCAACGCCGCGATGGCGCGCTCCGTGGCGCCGCGGTCGGTGGTCGGCGGGATGGCGACGGTGGGCCGCCCGGACATGGCCACCACGGCCACGTTGAACGAATCGGGCAATTCCTGGACGAACTCGGTGGCGGCCTGCTTGGCGGCGTCGAGGCGGTTTGGTTCCACGTCCTCGGCGGACATCGACAGCGACACGTCGACGACCATCACGATGGTCGCCCGTTCGCGGGGCACCTTCTCGGTGCCGAGCGGGTTGGCGTAGGCCAGCCCGAGCGCGACCAGCGAGCACAGCGACATGGCGACGAAGACGTGGCGCGTCCACCGTCGTTGCGAGCCGACGACGCGGCCGAGCATGCCGGTGTTGGTGAAGCGCAGCGCGACGCGGCCCTTGAGGCGCAGGAGGATGAGGTAGGCGATGATCAGCACCGGCAGCAGGAGCAGCGTCCAGAGCCGTTCGGGGTTGGCGAACTCGGGGATCCAGTCCCACATCACTTGCTCACCCCTTGCGGGGGCTGGTGCAGCATGCCGGCCACCTTGCGGTAGTGCAGCACGAAGCGGGCGATGTCGGTGACCCAGTCGCGATCGGTGCGCAGCTGGATGTGGCCGGCTCCGGCGCGGCGCATGGCGACCTTGATGCGCTCGCGTTGCGCCCGCGTGGCCGCGTCCATGCGGCGTCGGGCCGCCTCGTCAGAGGTGTTGACGTAGCGGGCGAACGACGTCTCCGGGTCCCGGATGAGCATCTCGCCGACGTCGGGGAACTCGAGTTCGTGCCGGTCGATGACCTCGATGCAGAGCACCTGGTTGCGCACCGCGAGGCGGCGGATGGCGCGCTCCCACGGCGGCGGGACGTTGGGGTCCAGCTCAGCGTCGCCCGGGGTGAGGAAGTCCGAGACCACCACGCGCATGCCGCGGCGCCGCTGCGAGCGGTTGAGTTGCTCGATGCCGTCTTCGAGTTCGATGGTGCCGGGCGTGTTGTCCGGGACGATGGGTTCGGTGAGCATCTTGCGCAGCAGCCCGTAGAGCGCGGTGCGGCCGGAGCGGGCAGGGAGCCGCTTGACGTCATTGGGCAGCATCATCATGCCGCCGAAGCGGTCGCCCATCTTCTGCGACAGGAAGCCGATGGTCGCGATCGCTGCGATGCCGAGGTCCCGCTTCGTGATGCCTTCCGTGCCCCAGTTCATCGACGGCGTGACGTCGAGCAGCGCCCAGACCTCGAGTTCGCGGTCCGCCATGGTGTCGCGCACGTGCGGGACTGTGGTGCGGGCGGTGACGGCCCAGTCCATCTTGCGCACGTCGTCCTGGCCGGGGTGGTAGATGCGGGCGTCGTTGGTGTCGGAGCCGGGGCCGGGGAGCAGGCCGAGGTGGTCGCCCTGCAGGAAACCCTCGAGGCGGCGCACGATCGTCAGTTCGAGGCGCCGTAGCGCGGCCTCCGGTGCGAGCTTGTTGAGTGGGACGGTGGGCCCGGTCGGGGCGCGCAACACCGAGTACTCGGCGCCCTCGCGGCTGGGCACGGCCAACGGCGGCCCCGTCGGGGGGCCGTCATAGGTGAAGCCCGGCTGCGCCAAGGATCAGCTCCGGCCGGGCTGGTGGGCGTGCGCCTGATGGCTGGCTTGGCGCTGCTGCTCGTTCCACACGGGGGTGGGGGCGGGCACCATGGCCAGGATGCGCTCGACGACGTCGGTGGGGTTCACGTTGTCCGCGACGGCATCGAAGCCCAGCACGATGCGGTGGGCCATGACGTCCTTGGCGACGGCCTGGACGTCGGTGGGCAGCACGTAGTCGCGGCCGTTGATCAGCGCGAGCGCGCGGGCGGCGGCGACGAGGCCGAGCGTGGCTCGGGGCGAGCAGCCGATCTGGATGACGCCCTCCAGGTCAGGCATGTTGAAGTCTGCGGGCGTCCTCGAGGCGAGCACGAGCCGCACGATGTACTCGGCCACCAGGTTGTGCACGAACACTCCCGATGCCATGTCCTGCAGGTGGCGCACCAGGTCCGGGTTGAGCACGCGCTGCGCCTCCGGCGGGGTGACGCTCATGCGGCGCAGGATCTCGAGCTCCTCGTTGCCCCGCGGGTACGGCACGTCGACCTTCACGAGGAAGCGGTCGCGCTGGGCCTCGGGCAGCGGGTAGACGCCCTCGGATTCGATGGGGTTCTGCGTGGCGATCACGATGAACGGCTTGGGCGCCGGGTAGGTCACGCCGCCGATGGAGACCTGCTTCTCGGCCATGAGTTCGAGCATCGCGGACTGCACCTTGGCCGGTGCGCGGTTGATCTCGTCGGCGAGGACGAAGTTGACGAAGACCGGGCCGAGCTCGATCTCGAAGCTCTCCGACTTCGCAGAGTAGATGCGGGTGCCGACGATGTCGGAGGGCACCAGGTCGGGCGTGAACTGGACGCGCGCGAAGTCGCCGCCGACCACCGTCGCGAACGAGCGCACGGCAAGGGTCTTGGCGACACCGGGCACGCCCTCGAGCAGGCAGTGGCCCTTCGCCAGCAGGGCGACCATCAGCTGCTGGACCATGTGCTCCTGGCCCACGATGACGCGTTGCACCTGGCTGATCGCCTGGCCCAGCACCCTGGCGGCGTCGGCGACGCTTTCGGGCAGCTGGGTGACTTCGGTCGGCTCGCTCACGCGTGACTCCTTCTGGACGGGGGATCCGCGTCAACGATAGCGCCCCTTTGGGAGCAGGCACGGATGTGATTGCTTGGGACGATGTGGTTCGATGGTCTCGATGAGCACGCAGGATGGGCAGGACTCGGCGCCGGAGGATGGCGTCGTCTTTGCCGCGCACCATCCGCTGCGCGACGACGACCCACCCAAGGTGGGCGATTTCTGGCTCGACGCGCGCCTGACCGCCACCCCCGCCGGCACCACCTTCGTGGCCCACGAGGAGGGCGGCGACTCCGTCATGCTCATCCTGTTGTCAGAAGGCGCCTCGCGTGACGCGGCCGCCCGCGCGCGTTTCGCCGGCGAGGTCAACGCGATGCACATCGACACCGTTGTGGCCCGCGGCGGCGAGGACCAGGACGAGGGCCGCACCGCAGTGCGGTACCGCAGCGAGGAGGACGACCCACACCTGGCGCACCTCCTCCCCCTCGCCCCTTGGGCGGCGTTGGCCTTCGACGGTTCGCTCGCTGCCGTCGAGGAGGCCGACAGGGTGCTGCGCGCCATCGACCTGTCGCGCACTCCCCCGCTCAGCGACCCGTCGGGCCCGGATTACGCGCTGCACTGGATCGACAAGACCTCGCACGGCGCCACGCGCCTGTGGCCGCTGGCCTGGCCGGGCCGCAAGGACAGGGCGTCGTGGATCACGATCCTGGTGTCGTTCCTGATCATGGCGCTGCTCACCGCGCTGGCCCTGCTGCTGGCGATCCTGGCGTTCCAGAACGAGCCGCCGGTCGACGCGCCACCGCCCATCCCCACGCAGATGGAAGGCGACGGATCCGGCGAGCCACAATCCGGTGAACCCGAATCCGGCGAGCCCCAGTCCGGCGAGCCGGAATCCGCCGAGCCGCAGTCGGGCAGCCCCAGCCCCGGTTCCGACGGCGGGCCGTACGACGACAGCCCCTCGATGGAGGTGCCGGACGACTCCGAGGACGGCCCCGGCGGGCCGAGCGTCAACCCCAAGCTTTGAGCCGGGCAGGCCGAAGGGCGGGCGCTATGCTTCTTCCCTGCGGGGCATTAGCTCAGCCGGTTAGAGCAGCGGACTCATAATCCGCCCGTCGCGGGTTCAAGCCCCGCATGCCCCACTCAGCGATCCAGCGCCGCCGCGAGGTCGCGCAGCCAGGCAGCGACGCCGTCGGGCCCCTCTGCCAGCACGTCCGCCTGCTCGGCCATCATGGGCTGCTCGGCAGACCCACTCACCACCGCGCACGTCGTCAGGCCCGCGGCCCTCATCTCGCGCAGCGCCTCGAAGGCGGGCAGGTCCCCCAGGTCGTCGCCACCCATCGCCACGACGGTGGCGCCGGTCTCCGACACGAGCGCACGCAGGGAGTCTCCCTTGGTGAGGGCGGAGGCGCGCAGTTCGAGCACGTTGCGGCCGGGTTCCAGGATCAGTTGGTGGCGCTCCGCGATGTCCATCAGCACGGGCTGCAGCGCCATGTAGGCCGCATCGGGGTCCGCGCTGCGCCGGGTGTGGACGCCGAGTGCGCGGCCCTTGTCCTCCAGCACCACGCCGTCGATGACGCAGTCCGCGATGGCCCGCGCGACTGCCGGGCGCGCGGCGGCGACGTTCTCCGGCACCTGCGCCGGGGTCTCGCTGCCGGTTGCCGCGTCCCAGCGCTCTGCGCCGTACTGGCCGAGCACCACGACCCGGCCGAAGCCCTCTCGTTCCTCGAGCCGCCCGAGTCGCCGCACGACGGCGACCCCCCGCCCTGTGATGATCGCGACGTGGCCCAGCCTCTCCCCCAGCAGAGCCAGCGCCTCGGCCGCGCCGTCGTGCATCCTCGAATCCTCGGGGTCGTCGACGATGGGGGCGAGCGTGCCGTCGAAGTCGAGGGCGAGCAGCACGCTGGACGGATCGTGGGCGGCGGCGTTCAGGAAGTCCTGGGCATGGTCGGTCACGGCATTCCAGCTCATGTCACCTACCCTGCCATGATCTCGAACCGCTCACGCCGAACGCGCGGATCAGCGGCAGTCGGTAGGGTGGAAGCGACCTAGGAGGTTCACATGTCCGAGCGCGCACGCTTCGTCGTGGTCGCAAACCGGCTGCCCGTAGACCGCATCGTCGGCGATGACGGCGAGGTCGATTGGCGCACCTCGCCAGGCGGGCTCGTCACCGCGCTGGAGCCCGTCATGCGGCGCATGGGTGGTGCGTGGGTGGGCTGGCACGGCGCCCCAGACGAAACCGTCGAGGCCTTCGAGCACGACGGCTACTCGATCATCCCCGTGCCGCTGAGCGCCGAGGAGTACGAGGAGTACTACGAGGGCTTCTCCAATGCGACGTTGTGGCCGCTGTACCACGACACCGTCGCCTTCCCTGAGTTCCACCGCGAATGGTGGGACGCCTACGTGACCGTCAACCGTCGCTTCGCGGAGGCCACCGCTGAGGTCGCCGACGACGGCGCCATCGTCTGGGTGCAGGACTACCAGCTCCAACTCGTCCCGCAGCTGCTGCGCGAGTTGCGGCCGGACCTGCGCATCGGCTTCTTCCTGCACATCCCCTTCCCTCCCACCGAGTTGTTCCAGCAGCTGCCGTGGCGCAAGGAGATCATCGAGGGCCTGCTCGGCGCCGATCTGGTCGGCTTCCAGGTGCCCGGCGGCGCCCAGAACTTCCTGCGCCTCGTACGGACCCGCACCAAGCGCCGCGTTGAGCGCGACAAGGTCAACATCAGCGGCTCGCACACCTGCACCGCCCGCGCGTACCCGATCTCGATCGACACGCAGGGCTTCGCCGACCTGGCGGAGACGCCTGAGGTCATCGCCGAGTCCGAGGCGCTGCTGGAGGAGCTCGGCAACCCCAAGCTGGTCTTCCTGGGCGTCGACAGGCTCGACTACACCAAGGGCCTGCGCCAGCGCATCCGCGCGATGGGCGAGCTGTTCACCGAGGGCAAGCTCGATCCGGCCGACACCGTGTTCCTGCAGGTCGCCACCCCGTCGCGGGAACGCGTCGAGGAGTACAAGAAGCTGCGCGACGACATCGACCTGCTCGTGGGCCGGATCAACTCCGAGGTGGGCGGCGTGGGCCGTCCGGCCATCTCCTACCTGCACGCGGGCTTCCCGCGCAGCACGATGGCGGCCATGTACCGCATCGCCGACGTGATGGTGGTCACCCCGCTGCGCGACGGCATGAACCTCGTGGCCAAGGAATACGTCGCCTGCCGCCCGGACACCAACGGTGCCCTGGTGCTGAGCGAGTTCGCCGGCGCCGCGCAGGAGCTGAAGCAGGCCTACATGGTCAACCCGTACGACCTCAACGGCATGAAGGAAGTACTGATGCACGCCGCGACGGATGCCCCGCGCAACCGCCAGCGCCGCATGCGCGCGCTCAAGAAGCAGGTGCAGACCCACACGATCGAGAAGTGGGCCGACAACTTCCTGGGGGATCTGCAAGCCCCGGAGTGACCATCTGAACCGTTCCTCGGGCCCATCCGGCTGGTTGGCCCCAAACGAAGTGCGTCGGCGCCAACGCTCATCTCACGGCGCCAATGCTCATTTCCCCGCGCCGCCGATATTCATCCCCACCAGCGATATATCGGGGGCGAGGAGACACGACGGTGGCCCCGTGAAATCTGCGTTGGCGCGGTGGGTTGGGCGTTGGCGCTGCGGAATCTCCGTTGGCGGGGCGGCGGATCTGGGCAAGCTGACGTGTGCGCCCTCGTGGATTGGCATTCGCTGGGGAGGATCTGCTAACGTTCTTCTTCGCGTGGTCGTACAGATCACCGGTCCCTGGTAGCTCAATCGGCAGAGCATCTGACTGTTAATCAGAGGGTTACTGGTTCGAGTCCAGTCCGGGGAGCTTCACGAAAAGGCCCTTGCCACGGCAGGGGCCTTTCCGCTTTCCCGAGGCCTGTCCGGCTCGCTACCCTGCTGCCCATGACCTGGTCAGACCTGCTGCCCTTCATGGGCCTCACCATCCGTTGCGGCGAACTGTCGCTGAGCGCGATGACGCCCGATGACATCCCTGGGTTGTTGGCCGTCGCCGACCGCGGGATCGTGCCCGAGTGCAGCGGCTACCCGTTCATCACGGACTGGGCCCTCCTTCCCACCGAGGAGCGCAACGCCAACTCGAGCCAGTTCTACTTCGGTGTGTGGAGCCGCTTCAGCCCTGAGGCCTTCGAATTGCTGATGGTGGTTCGGGAGGGCGAGCAGATCGTCGGTGCCCAAGACCTGCGGGCCCTGGATTTCGCGATCCGCCGCACCGGACACACCGGATCCTGGCTGGGGCGTGAGTTCCACGGGAGGGGCATTGGCACCAGGATGCGGCAGATGGTGTGTGCATTCGCCTTCGACGAACTGGGCGCCGTCGAGATGCGCACCGAGGCATACGCCGACAATCCCACCTCCAACCGAGTGAGCCAGAAGACCGGCTACGTGGAGTTCGACCGGGCCCGGGTCACCAGGCTCGGCGAGTTGGCGACAGAGGTGCGGTACAGGCTCACGCCGGAGTCGCTGAACCGGCCGGAGGAACCCATCGAGGTCACGGGTGCCGACGCGCTGAGGGCGTATCTGGGGATCTGAGGAATCGTTACTTTAAGTAACGGGGGAGGGACGACGGCGTGGTCGAGGTGTCGCACAGGCTGCGGGGGCCCTTCGACCTGCTGCGCTGCTCGTTCCTCGCAGGCGGCAGACTCAGGGACCGAATGCGCGGCAGTCAGCTGGCGATGAGGCGCTCGTAGTCCTCGCGGAGTTCCCCGGGCGGGATCTCGTTCCAGACGACCTTCATCTTGCGATCCTCGCCGAAGCCGAGGATGTAGGTGCCGTGGTCGACCTCGTAGCCGCCGGATGGCAGCTTCTTGCCGTCCTCGATGTTGATGCCGACGGTGAGCGCGGCTGCCTTGATCTCGTCCAGGTCGCCGCTGAGGCCGATGAACGACTCGTCGACGCGGCGCAGGTACTCCTTGAGCACCTCGGGGGTGTCGCGGGCCGGGTCCGTGGTCACGACGATCAGCGTCACGTCGTCGACGAGGTCCTCGGGCAGGCGGCGCTTCGCGGTGGCCATGTCGGCCATGATGCCCGGGCACACATCAGGACAGTTGGTGTAGCCGAAGAACAGCACCACGGCCTTCGTCGACGGGTCTTTTGCCAGGTTGTACTCGTTGCCGTCCTGGTCGGTCAGCACCACCTCGGGCAGCGGGTTGGCGCCGCCCTCGAGGTAGGTGCCGTGCCAGTCGGCGCCCGCGGCGTCGATCTGGGCGGCCGGCTCGTCGGAATCAGGGGTGCAGGCGGCGAGCAGGGCGACCGCCCCGGCACCGAGGAGGGTGCGGCGACGCATCATCGGCGCGCCCTTTCCACGCCTGCGGCGAGGTCGTCGGAGAGCTCGCGGAGCTTGACGAGGTCGCCGGCCATGTCGCGGCCGTCGGAGCCCATGGTCTTGACCAGTGCGGAGCCGACGATCACCAGGTCGGCGAAACTGCCGATCTCCGCGGCCTGCTCGCCGTTGCTGACGCCCAGGCCGATGCCCACCGGGAGGGTGGGGTCTGCGGCGCGGGCCCGCTCGACGATGACGGGGGCGGCGTCCGAGGTCTTGTCGCGGACGCCGGTCACGCCCATCACGGACGAGGCGTAGACCCAGCCCCGGCAGGATTCCATGGTCATCCTGATGCGCTCATCCGTCGAGGACGGAGCGATGAGGAACACCCGGTCCACGTCGTGCGCATCGCTGGCCTCGAACCACTCGGGGCAGTCGTCCGGTGGCAGGTCAGGCGTGATGATGCCCGCGCCACCAGCGGCCGACAGGTCGCGCGCGAACGCGTCGACCCCGTAGGCCTCCACGAGGTTCCAGTAGGTCATCACCATGGGAGTGGCGCCCTTGGAGGCGACTGCCTCGACGGCGCGGAAGGCGTCGCTGACGCGGACGCCGCGCTCGCGGGCGCGCGTGGTGGCGTGCTGGATGACGAGGCCGTCCATCAACGGATCCGAGTACGGGATGCCGATCTCGACGATGTCGGCGCCGCGGCCCTGAGAACCCTCGACGACGGCCTTCACGACCTCGAGCGAGTCGTCGACGCTCGGGTAGCCGACCGGGAAGTAGGCGACCAGTGCCGGGCGGCCCTCGTCGAGGCACCGTGCGACGATGGCGCCGGACTTGCCGAGGCGCTTGGGATCTGTGAACTGGCTCATTCGAACGCCCCCACGGTGACATCGGGTTCCCCGGCGAGGCCGAAGTAGGAGAAGGCAGTGTCCACGTCCTTGTCGCCGCGGCCGGAGAGGCACACGAGGATCGACGGCGTGGCCTGCGGGTCCTCCTCTGCGATGCGGCGGCCCAGGCGGAGCGCCCCCGCCACGGCGTGCGCCGATTCGATGGCCGGGATGATGCCCTCGGTCTGGGTCAGGAGCTTGAAGGCCGCCATGGCCTCGTCGTCGCTGACCGGTTCGTAGACGGCGCGGCCGCTGTCGGCGAGGTGGGCGTGCTCCGGGCCGACGCCCGGGTAGTCGAGCCCGGCCGAGATCGAGTGCGACTCGATGGTCTGGCCATCCTCGTCCTGCAGCAAGTAGGTGCGGGCGCCGTGCAGCACGCCGGGGGTGCCCGCGTTGATGGTGGCGGCGTGGCGGCCGGATTCGATGCCGTCGCCTCCGGCCTCGAAGCCGTAGAGGCCGACGCCCTCGTCCCCGATGAACTCGTAGAACATGCCGATGGCGTTGGAACCGCCGCCGACGCAGGCCGCAACGTAATCGGGCAGGGCGCCGTGGTCGTCGAGCATCTGCTGGCGGGCCTCGACGGAGATAACGCGCTGCAGTTCGCGCACCAGGTACGGGAACGGGTGGGGCCCACCGACGGTGCCGATGAGGTAGTGCGTGTTGTCCACGGTGGTGACCCAGTCGCGCATGGCCTCGTTCATCGCGTCCTTGAGGGTGCGCGACCCGGCAGCGACGGCGTAGACCTCCGCGCCGAGCAACTGCATGCGGGCGACGTTGACGGACTGGCGCTGGGTGTCGAGTTCGCCCATGTAGACGCGGCACTCGAGGCCGAGCAGCGCGGCCGCAGTGGCCGTGGCCACGCCGTGCTGGCCGGCGCCGGTCTCGGCGATCACACGGGTCTTGCCCATCCGCTTGGTGAGGAGTGCCTGGCCGAGCACGTTGTTGACCTTGTGGGCGCCGGTGTGATTGAGGTCCTCGCGCTTGAGGAGGATGCGGGCGTTGCCGGCGTGCTGCGACAGGCTCTCTGCGACGGTGATCGGCGTCGGGCGGCCGGCGTAGTCGCGCTGGAGCTTGGCCAGGTCCGCGTGGAACTGGGGATCCGCCCAGGCGTCGTCGAACGCAGCGATCAACTCATTGAGCGCCGCCTGCAGCGCTTCGGGCACGAAGCGGCCGCCGTAACGACCGAAGTGCCCCCGAGAATCGGGAAGGCTCATGAACGGGTTGCCCTTTCTGCGGCGGCCATGAAGCTGCCGATGGCGTGGGTGGGGTCACCGTGCTTGACGAGTGCCTCACCCACCAGAATAACGTCGGCCCCCTCGGCGGCAACCCGCGCGACGTCGTCTTCTGTGAGGATCCCTGACTCAGCGACCTTCACAGCCGCGTCGCCGATGCGCTCGGCGAGCTTGCCGAACGTGGCAAGGTCGACGTCCAGGGTCTTCAGGTTGCGGTTGTTGACGCCGATGAGTTCAGCCCCGACGGCGAGCGCCCGGTCGACCTCTTCGGCGGTGTGGGTCTCCACGAGCGGCGTCATGCCGAGGTCCTTGGCGAGCGTCAGGAAGCGGGTGAGTTCCTCGTCGGTCAGCGACGCGACGATGAGCAGCACGAGGTCGGCGCCGTGTGCCCGCGCCTCGTGGAACTGGTACTCCTCGACCATGAAATCCTTGCGCAGCACCGGCACCTGCACGCGGGCGCGGACTGCGTCGAGGTCCGCGAGGGAACCGTTGAAGCGGTGCTTCTCCGTGAGCACGGAGATCGCCGCGGCCCCGCCATCGGCGTAGGACGAGGCGAGCGCGGCTGGATCAGCGATGTCCGCGAGGTCCCCCTTGGACGGCGACTTGCGCTTCACCTCGGAGATCACGGCGAGTTCGGGTGCCCGGAATCTGGGCATGGGATCCAGCGCGGGCGGCGCCGCCTGCGCTTCGCGGATCACGTCGTCGAGTGGCGTCGCCGCCTTTCGGTCCTCGAGGTCACGCCGGACGCCGGCGATGATGTCGTCGAGGACGGTCACGGCTGACCGAGACCCATGGCCTTCATGACGGCGGCGGCCAGGGCACCGATGACGATGACGGCTGTGCCGACGATGACCCAGGTCCAGGCAGGACCGAGCATCGCGGCGATGGCCACGATGATGAAGCCGACTGCGACCAACGCGGAGCCGGCCCATGCCGCCGGGCTCCGGCCGTGGTGGTAGTACTTCGGGGTACGTGCCATGAGCACAGCCTTTCTAAGCTTGGAACGAGGTTCGGAACGAGAGCCTACCCTCATTCGGTGGGGTCGGCATCGTCGTCCATCGCCTTCCAGAGGTCCTCGGGCTTCTCGGGTGCCTTGTCGCCGGGCTTGTTCCGGCGGGGCTTCCAGAACCACACGAGCAGCGCGCCTGACGCCAGCACGCCGAGTACCGGCCAGATGACCTCGGTCATGCGGTGGCCATCGACTCGGCGCGGCCGATCGCGGCGACGACGGCGCGGGCCTTGTGGGAGCACTCGGCGTCCTCGGTCTCGGGGACCGAATCGGCGACGATGCCCGCGCCCGCCTGGACATGGGCCACACCGTCGGCCAGGACGGCCGTGCGGATGGCGATGGCAACGTCGGAGTTGCCGGCGAAGTCGAAGTAACCCACCACTCCCCCGTAGAGCCCGCGTCGTGAGACCTCGAGGCGGTCGATGATCTCCATCGCCCGCACCTTCGGGGCGCCGGAGAGCGTGCCGGCAGGGAAGCAGGAGAGCGTGGCGTCGAGCGCCGTGTGCTCAGACCGGATGCGCCCGGAGACCGCCGCCTCCAGGTGCATGATGTGGCTGTAGCGCCGGATCTGCATGAACTCGTGCACCGTGACCGAGCCCGGCTCGCAGATGCGGCCCAGGTCGTTGCGGCCGAGGTCGACCAGCATGAGGTGCTCCGATCGTTCCTTGGGGTCCGCCAGCAGTTCCTCGGCGAGCGCGTGGTCCTCCTCGGGCGTGGCGCCGCGGGGCCGCGAGCCGGCGATGGGCCGCGTCGTCGCCATGGCGTCCTTGACGGTGACCAGCGCCTCGGGGCTGGAGCCCACGACGTCGAATCCCGGCAGGCGCAGCAGGTAGAGGTACGGGCTGGGGTTGGTGAGGCGCAGGGCCCGGTACACGTCGAAGGCATCGGCCTGGGTCGGGATGTCGAAGCGCTGCGAGACGACGATCTGGAAGGCCTCGCCGGCGCGGATCTCCTCCTTGGCCTCCTCGACCATCTGGCAGAACTCCTCGGAGGTACGCTGCCGCTCCACGTTGGGCGTGGCGGGCTCACCCTCCTGGCACACCAGCGCGACGCGCGGCTGGCGCACCTGTTCCGCCATGGCCTCGACGGCGGCGACGGCGCCGTGGTAGGCCCGCTCGGCGCCCTCGTCGGTGCCGTCGTAGTTGATGGCGTTGGCGATCAGCCACAACTCGCCGCTGTGGTGGTCGAGGACGGCCACCTCGGAGCTCAGCATCATCACCAGTTCGGGGAGTTGGAGTTCGTCGACGGTGGTCTCGGGCAGCTTCTCGAGCCGCCGCACCACGTCGTAGCCGAGGTAGCCCACCATGCCGGCGTGGAACGGCGGGAGGCCGGGGGTGGCCGGCGTGGCCAGTTCGCGCAGCGTCTCGCGCAGGACGGCGAGGGGGTCGCCGTCGGCCGGGATCCCCACCAGCTCACGTCCGATCCAGGTGGCCTGGCCGCCCTGCTCGGTCAGCGTGGCGGCCGAGCGAACCCCGATGAACGAGTAGCGCGACCACACGCCCGCCTCGGCGGATTCGAACAGGAAGGTGCCCTCCCGGGTCCCGCAGAGGGCCTGATAGACGGCCACCGGGGTGAGGTCGTCGGCGAGCAGCTTGGCGTGCACGCTGATGACGCGGCGTTGGTTGGCGAGCTCGACGAACTCCTCGAGTGTGGGCGAGACGATCACTGGGCGTCCTCTGCGGTGAGCGGGGTGAAGAAGCAGGTGCGGTTGCCGGTGTGGCAGGCGGCGCCGGTCTGGCGCACGGTGAGCAGGACGGTGTCGCCGTCGCAGTCGAGGGCGACGTCGACGACGGACTGGTGGTGGCCGGAGGTCTCCCCCTTGACCCAGAACTCCTGCCGCGACCTCGACCAGTAGGTGGCCCTGCCGGTGGTCAGGGTGCGCCGGAGCGCCTCCTCGTTCATCCAGGCCATCATCAGGACCTCGCGGGTGTCGGCGTCCTGGGCGATGGCGGGCACGAGCCCGTCGGCGTTGTAGGTCACGGTTGGCATGGGGCCATTCTGCCGCACCTCTGGAACGGCCCTCGTAGACTGCTCAGCATGAAGTTCGCCCAGCGCCAGCGCGCCGCCCTCGCAGACCTGCTCGAAGAACTCGGCCCCTTCGCCCCCACGAAGTGCGAGGGGTGGCAGACGCAGGACCTGGCGGCCCACCTCTACATCCGTGAGCGCCGCCCCGACGCGCTGCCCGGCATCGGCTCGGAGAGGTTCGCCGACCGCACGCAGCGCATCCAGATGGCCGAACTGCACCGCAATGGCTTCCTGCCGATCGTGCAGGCCATCCGCACGCCGGGCTGGATCATGCGTCCACTGGACAACCTGGTCAACTCCTCGGAGTTCTTCATCCACCACGAGGACGTGCTGCGCGCCAACGGCCGCTCCCAGACGCTGACGGCCAAGGAGCAGCAGCACCTGTGGCCCGTGGCCAAGGTGCTGGCCCGCAAGGCCCAGCACGCCTACCAGGGGCAGCTCACCTTGACCCGCACCGATACCGGCGCGCGCCAGAAGATCGGGAAGGGCAACCGCCCCATCCACCTGAGCGGGCTGCCCTCCGAACTGCTGCTGTACCTGAGCGGCCGCGAGGCCGACGTCGAGGTCACCGGGGAAGAGGATGCCGTGGCGCGCTGGAAGGACGCCATCGGCAGCCTCTGATCAGGCCAGCTTCTCCAGAATCAGTTCTCGGACCTTGCCGGCGTCGGCCTGGCCGCGCATCGCCTTCATGACCTGACCGATCAAAGCCCCCGCCGCCTGGACCTTGCCGCCGCGGATGCGCTCGGCGATGTCCGGGTTGGCGGCGATGGCGTCGTCGACGGCGGCGCCCAGGGCACCCTCATCCGACACGACGGCGAGGCCGCGCTTGTCGACGACCTCCGCGGGTTCGCCTTCGCCGGCGAGCACCCCGTCGATGACCTGACGGGCGAGCTTGTCGTTGATCTTGCCCTCGTCGACGAGCGCCTGCACCGCGGCGACCTGCGCCGGCGTGATGCCGAGTTCGTCGAGGTCGATGCCGCCCTCGTTGGCGCGGCGGGCCAGGTCCGAGACCCACCACTTGCGGGCGGCTGTGGGAGTGGCCCCGGCGGCGACGGTCTCCTCCACCAGCGTCAGGGCGCCGGCGTTGACGATGCCGCTGAAGTCGATGTCGCTGAAGCCCCAGTCGCCCTGCAGGCGACGACGGTGCACCGCGGGCGGCTCTGGCAGGGTGGCCCGCAGCTCCTCCACCCACTCGCGCGAGGGCGCGATCGGCATGAGGTCGGGCTCCGCGAAGTAGCGGTAGTCCTCCGCGTCCGACTTCGGCCGGCCCGACGACGTGGTGCCGTCGGCCTCGTGGAAGTGCCTGGTCTCCTGGACGACGGCGCCGCCCGCGTCAAGCACCGCGGCCTGGCGGCTCATCTCGTAGCGGATGGCCCGCTCGATGGAGCGCAGCGAGTTGACGTTCTTCGTCTCGGTGCGGGTGCCCAACTTGCCGGCCCCGATGGGGGCGATCGACACGTTCGCGTCGCAGCGCAGCGAGCCCTGCTCCATGCGCACGTCTGAGACGCCCAGCGACTTGAGGAGATCGCGCAGGTGCGCGACATAGGCGCGCGCCACTTGGGGGGCCTTCTCCCCCGCACCGAGGATGGGCTGGGTGACGATCTCGATGAGCGGCACGCCGGCGCGGTTGTAGTCGATCAGCGAGTACTCGGCGCCCTGGATGCGCCCGGCGCCGCCCACGTGGGTGGCCTTGCCAGCGTCCTCCTCCATGTGCGCGCGCTCGATCTCGACGCGGTAGGTCTCCCCGTCGACCTCGACGTCGACCCAGCCATCGAAGGCGATGGGCTCGTCGTACTGCGAGGTCTGGAAGTTCTTCGTCATGTCCGGGTAGAAGTAGTTCTTCCTGGCCATGCGGCACCACTCGGCGATCTCGCAGTTGAGCGCCAGACCGATGCGGATGGCCGATTCGACCGCCTTGCCGTTGATGACGGGCAGCGAGCCGGGCAGGCCGAGGCACACCGGGCACACGTGCGTGTTGGGCTCCCCGCCGAACTCGTTCGGGCAGCCGCAGAACATCTTGGTGTTGGTGTTCAGTTCGACGTGCGTCTCGAGGCCCAGCGCGGGCTCGTAGCGGGTGAGCAGGTCGTCGTAGTCAACTGTCTCGGTCATCACAGAACCACCTTCGAGCCCTCGGGCTGGGACATTTCGCGCCAGAGCGGGCCGCCCCACTTGGCCTCGAGGGCGCGCTCCAGCACGCCGCCGACGCGGTAGATGCGGGCGTCCTCGGCCGGCGGGGCCATCACCTGGAGGCCCGTGGGCAGGCCCTCGGACAGGCCGGATGGGAACGAGCCGGACGCGTTGCCAGCCATGTTGGACGGGATGGTGCACAGGTCCGCGAGGTACATGCTCATCGGGTCCTGCGTGCGCTCCCCCACCTTGAACGCCGTGGTGGGCGTGGTGGGCGAGATCAACACGTCGACCTGCTCGAAGGCCTTGGCGAAATCCGCCTGGATCAGCGAGCGCACCTTCTGGGCCGAGCCGTAGTAGGCGTCGTAGTAGCCGGCCGACAGCGCATAGGTGCCGATGATGATGCGGCGCTTCCCCTCGCGGCCGAAGCCCTTCTCGCGTGTGAGGTTCATGACCTGCTCCGCCGAACGCGTGCCGTCGTCGCCCTCGCGCAGGCCGTAGCGCATGCCGTCGAAGCGGGCCAGGTTGGAGCTGAGCTCCGCGGGCTGGATGAGGTAGTACGCCGGCAGCGCGTAGGTGAAGTGCGGGCAGGAGACCTCAACGATCTCGGCACCGGCCTCGCGCAACAGTTCGACGGCCTCGTGGAAGCGGTCGAGCACTCCCTGCTCGTAGCCGTCGCCGCGGAACTCGGTGACGATGCCCACCTTCATTCCCGCGAGGTCCGTGGCCTGCGAGGCGCCGACGAGGTCTGCGACGGGAAGGTCGAGCGACGCGGAATCGCGCGGGTCATGGCCGCTGATGACCTCCTGCAGCAACGCCGCGTCCTCGGCGGTGCGCGCACAGGGACCGGGCTGGTCGAGGCTGGAGGCCATGGCCACCATGCCATAGCGCGACGAGCCGCCGTAGGTGGCCTTCACGCCAACGGTGCCCGTCAGCGCGCCGGGCTGGCGGATCGAGCCGCCAGTGTCGGAGCCCACGGCCAGGGGAACCATGAAGGCCGCGACGGCGGCCGCCGAGCCGCCGCCCGAGCCGCCGGGCACGCGCCCGGTGTCCCACGGGTTGCGGGTGGTCCCGAACGCCGAGGTCTCCGTCGAGGAGCCCATGGCGAACTCGTCGAGGTTGGTCTTGCCGATGATGATGAGGCCCGCGTTGCGGAGCCGCTCCACGACGGTGGCGTCGTACGGGGGCACCCAGCCCTCGAGCATGCGCGAGGAGCAGGTGGTGGGGAAGTCGGTGGTGCAGAAGTTGTCCTTCACCCCCACCGGGACGCCTGCGAGGGGGCCGAGCTCCTCGCCGGCGGCGCGGCGGGCATCGATGGCGCGGGCCTGCTCGAGCGCGTGCTCGGCGTCGTAGGCCAGGAAGACGTTGAGGGCGGGGTTGAGGGCGTCGATCTGAGCGAGGCAGGCGCGGGTGAGCTCCTCCGAGGTGAGCTCACCGGAGGCCATCAGGCGGCCGAGTTCGGCGGCGGACTTGGTGATCACAATCAGTCCTCACCGAGGATCTGGGGCACGCGGAAGCGGCCATCCTCATGGTCGGGGGCGCCAGTCAGCGCCTGTTCCTGCGTGAGGCCGGGGACAACCACGTCGTCGCGGAACACGTTGTTGACGGGAATGGCGTGGGTGGCCATCGGCACGTCGGGGCCCGCGACCTCCGATACGGTGCGGACGGATTCCAGGATGACGTCAAGCTCGGGGGCCAGCTCCGTGCACTCCTGCTCGGTGAGCTGGATGCGTGCCAGGGCGCCCAGCCGGGCCACGTCGTCGGCGGTGAGACCCACGTCGAACTCCTCGGTTGTGCGGTGCGGCCGCAGGCTGCGGCCCGCCCCATCTTAGGGCCATCGAGCCCCGAGTGCCCCGCACGACCGGCGAGGTCAACCATCGAGCCCCGAGTGCCCCGCGAGGAACGACCGGGGTGTTCAGCCATCGCGCCCCGAGTGCCCCGCGAGGAACGACCGGGGTGTTCAGCCATCGCGCCCCGAGTGCCCCGCGAGG
>DURG01000135.1 GCA_012837465.1 Propionibacterium sp.
CGGCCCCGCCGCAGACGCTGCGTTCCGGCCGCCCTCAGCAGGCCGCCCCATCCCCCAGCGGGCCTTGCGCACCCGGGATGAGTGGGCCGACGTCCCTTGGGGCGAGGTACCGAAGCGCAGCCAGGGCTCCCAGGAGAGCCACGTCCGCAGCGCCACCAAGGCGCCCGATGCGGCACAAAGCCGCAACCTGCGCTCCTCCCTCCTCCTGACCTTGGCCTCGGCTGTGCTGCCCGGCTCCGGCCTGTTGGGGGCGCCGCAGCGGCGGCTCAAGGTCGTGGGCGCCGTCACATCATTGGCCACGCTCGGCATCGGCATCTATTTCCTCGCATGGGCGCTGGGCGACACAGCCAGCTTCGCCACCATCGCCGTCGACCCCGCGTTCCTCAGCCGCGCCAGCTTCTCGCTGATCGCGCTAGGCCTGCTGTGGGTGGCGCTCATCGCCACAACGCACATCGCGACGCGCCCCGGGGGGCTGCTGCAACCCAGACGGCTCCTCGGGGCCGCAGTCGTCACTGCCCTGGCATTCGGCGTGGCCGCGCCCTCCGCAGTGGGCGCACGCTACTCGCACGACCAGGTCAAGCTCGTCGAGAAGGTGTTCGGCCCCGTCAGCATCGGGGACGATGGCGACCCGCTGGACGAGGTGCAGTCCTCCACCCGCCCCACGCTCTACACGGAGTCCAAGGACGACCCCTGGAAGGGCATCCCGCGGGTCAACGTCCTCCTGCTCGGCGCCGACGGCAGCGAGGCCCGGGCCGACGTCGTCGAGGAAGCGAGCATCCGCACCGACACGATCATCGTCGCCTCGATCGACACCGTCACTGGCGACACCCTGCTCGTCCAGATCCCCCGCAACGTGCGGTTCGCGCCGTTCGAGCGGGGCTCCGAGCTCCATGACATCTGGCCCGACGGCTTCCGCGGCGCCACCGAGGCCGAAAGCTGGCTCACCAGCCTCTGGGCCGCCATCGAGCTGTACCACCCGGAGGTGCTGAGGGGGAACACCTACCGCGGCGCGGAGGCGCTGAAGCAGGCCGTGGAGGGCATCACCGGCCTCGAGGCCGACTACTTCATGATGCTCGACATCGACGGCTTCCAGCGCCTCATCGACGCCATGGGCGGCGTGCGGGTCAACATCAACGAGCCGCTCCCCAAGGGCACCGCGTCGAACTGCCGCGATCCCGAGCGCTGCCTCATGCCTGGCCCCAACCAGAAGCTCGATGGCAGCGACGCCATGTGGTACGCCCGCAGCCGCAAGACCACCTCCGACTACTCCCGGATGGCGCGCCAGTCCTGCCTCATCGATGCCGTGATCAAGCAGGCGAACCCCACCACCATGCTGACCAGCTACGAGGGCATCGCGGACGCGGCCTCGAACATGGTCACCACCGACATCCCGCAGCGCGACCTCAAGGCCTTCGTGCAACTCGCCTTCAAGGTGAAGGACGCCAAGATCCAGCGGCTGCTCTACTCCAACCTCAAGAACGGGTACAGCTACGAGAACCCGGATTTCGAGGCGATGCGCCAGGCCGTCGAGGACGCGCTGAACCCGCCGAAGGTGGTCGCCCCGACTGCCGCGCCCACCAGCGCGGACCCGTCGCCGTCACCCTCGCCGTCGGCCACCGATGAGCCGACGGAGCCCACTCCGACGGCGACCGAGACGTCGAAGGAACTGGTGGAGGGCGCGCAGACCGTCGCCGACGCGTGCGAGTGGCAGGGCTGGCCCGAGGATCAGGAAGAGGAAGAGGGCTGAGGAAGCCTGCAACCTCACCGGATTTCGACACTGCTCGCTAGCGCTCGCAGGCTCAATCAGCGGTCAGATCCCCCTTGACGACGCGGAGTCGCTCGCAGGCTCAATCAGCGATCAGATCCCCCTTGACGGCACGGAGTCGCTCGCAGGCTCAATCAGCGATCAAATGCCCTTGACGACGCGGAGTCGTTCGCGTAGGTCCTTGACGACCTCGTCGACCTGCGCGGGATCGTTACCAGGGAACATCAGGTAGGTGGCCCGATTGGGGCCATGGTGGATGGTCACGCGGCTGCCGCTCTGCGTCTGCGTGACCTTCGTCACGTCGAGCCACTGGCCCTCGCCGTTGACCTCGCGGCCCTCGACCCGGTAGCCGTCCTCGGTGAACGTCAACTGCACGGCGTTGCGGCCCATGGTGGTGAACGCAGCGGCGAGCAACACGAGGCCGCCAGCCATCACCATGCCGCTGAGGATCGCCACCACGGGATGCCAGCCGGAGCTCAGTGCCGCAACCAACAAGACGGCGCCCAGCAGCGTGGCGACAGCGGCGATCGCGAAGGCCCGCACCGGAGGCCTCGTCTGGATCAGGTAGGTGGTCTCTGCCATGCGCCGAGCCTACTCCGTTCACAGCACACCGAGCCGCTACCATGGGGGACGCACTGGCGAGGTCGCATAGTGGACTAGTGCAGCCGCCTTGAAAGCGGCCGAGTGGCAACGCTCCGTGGGTTCGAATCCCACCCTCGCCGCCAGATGCCCGACGACGGGTCGGGCTGGAGGAACAATGCCACCCAAGTCACCACTGCCGCCCCGCCACGGGCTGCAGGCCGCGTGGGTGCGCACCCCGGACCGCGACCCCCTCAATGCGCTGCCGTGGCCCACCATGCGCGACTGGCTCGTCGAGAAGCTCAAGCCGTCCCCCGAGGACGTCGACGAGATGCTCGCCCGCGGCGCGTTCGTCGACGACGAGGGCAGGCCGTGGACCGGGCGCGAGATCTACCGCCCGCATACGTTCGTCTGGTTCCACCGGGAACTGCGCGACGAGGCCGAGGTGCCCGGCGAACTCACCGTGCTGCACCGCGACGAACGCATCGTCGTGCTCGACAAGCCGCACTTCCTCTCCACCATCCCCAGGGGCAGGCACGTGGTGCAGAGCGCCGTCGTGAAGGCCCGGCAGTTGCTGGGGCTGCCCGAGCTCTCCGCCGCGCATCGGCTGGACCGGGGCACCGCGGGCGTGCTGCTCATGACCACCGAGAAGCGGTGGCGCGCGGCCTACCACTCCGTGTTCACCGAGCGCACCGCCGTGAAGGTCTACCGCGCCATCGCCCCGTTCGACGAGCGGTTGAGCTTCCCACAGCGCGTGTCGTCGCACCTCATCAAGCGGGTGGGCACGTTGCAGGCCGAGACGCTCGACGAGGAGCCGAACGCGTTCACCGACATCGACCTGCTCGAGGTGCGCGGCGGCCACGCGCTCTACGAGGTGCGCCCGATCACCGGCAGGACCCACCAGATCCGCGCGCACTTCAACCAACTCGGCATCCCCTTGCTCGGCGATCCCCTGTACCCCGAGGTGCTGCCCACGGAGATCGACGACTTCTCCACACCGCTGCGGCTGCTCGCGTACTCGCTCGAGTTCCCCGACCC
>DURG01000136.1 GCA_012837465.1 Propionibacterium sp.
CCACCTCGTGGCTGTGGGCCTCGGAACTGGCGAGGAAGGCGCATGTCGGGCCGGAGCCCGTGACGATCCCGCCCAGCGCCCCTGCCTCCAGACCCAGCCTGAGCGTGTGCGCCAAGGTCGGCTGCAGCGCGATGGCCGGTGCCTCGAGGTCGTTGGTCAGCGCCGCGCCGAGGGCGGTCGCGTCGCCGGCGCGCAGCGCCTCGATGAGGTCGTGCGGGATCTCCGTGCTGTTGGGTTCAGAAGTCCGGTCGAACTCCTTGAACACGGCCGGCGTCGACAAGCCGGTGTGCGACAGGGCGAACGTCCAGTGGAAGGTGCCCGACGTCATCAGCGGGGCGAGGTGCACGCCGCGCCCGGTGCCGATGGCCGTGCCGCCGACGAGGATGAAGGGCACGTCCGAGCCCAGTTCGGCAGCCAGTGGCTGCAGGTCCTCGCGGCTCAAGCCCAGGCCCCAGAGGGTGGAGCAGGCGAGCAGCGTGCCGGCTGCGTCGGCGGACCCGCCGGCCATGCCCCCGGCGACGGGGATGCGCTTGCGAATGGTCAGCGAGGCGCCCAGGTCGTCGCGGCCGACGTGCCGGGCCAGGAGCTTGGCGGCACGGATGGCGAGGTTGGTGTCGTCCACGGGCAGGAACGCCGCGCCCTCACCGTGGAAGACGAGCTTGAACTCGCCGGGGCCAGCCTCATCGGCGACGATCTCGTCACCCAGGGAAACGGCTTGGAACACGGTGCCCAACTCGTGAAAGCCCTGGGCATCGGTCCCACCGACCCGCAGGGCGAGATTTACCTTCGCGGGCACGCGCACCCGCACCGTGTTGCTCACGGTTTCGAACCTACCCCAGAAGTTGCTCGGCGATGCGCGCAAATGCCTTGACGTCAAGCATTTCTCCGCGAAGTTGCGGGTCCAAGCCCGCGGCCTCGATCGCTGCCGAGGCGGCGGCGGAGGATCCGGCCATGCCGGAGAGGGCGGCGCGCAGCATCTTGCGGCGCTGGGCGAAGGCCGCGTCGATGACCCCGAAGACCTGCGCGCGGGTCGCCGTCGTCTCCGGCGGCGGTCTGCGGGTGATCCGCACGAGGCCCGAATCCACGTTGGGCACCGGCCAGAACACCTTCGGCGGCACGGTGCCGACGCGGGCCGTCTCGGCGTACCACGCGGTCTTGGCGCTGGGCACCCCATAGGTCTTGGAGCCGGGAGGCGCGACGAGGCGGTCGGCCACCTCCAACTGCACCATCACGAGGCCGTGGGCCCAGTCGGGGAACAGTTCGAACATCCGCAGCAGCACGGGCACGGACACGTTGTAGGGCAGGTTCGCCACCAGAGCGGTGGGCGCCAACGGCAGTTGGTCCACCTGCAGGGCGTCGGCCTCGACGACGTGCAGCCGCGAGGCCACGTCGTCGCCCATCCGCTCGCGCACCGTCTGCTCGAGCCGCTGGGCGAGGCGCGCCTCGATCTCCACGGCGACCACCTCGGCGCCTGTCTCGAGCAGCCCCAGGGTCAGCGACCCCAGACCAGGCCCGATCTCCAGCACCACGTCGTCGGCCTGCACGCCGGCGAGGTCGACGATGCGCCGCACGGTGTTGGCGTCGTGGACGAAGTTCTGGCCGCGCTGCTTGGTGGGGCGCAGGTCCAGTTCGGCGGCGATACGGCGAACCGAGCGTGGGTCCAACAGCCCGGTCTCACTCATCGCCCCACCGCCCCCCGTAGGCGGCGAAGGTGTTCTCGGTGATCTGGTCGCAGAACTCGGCCAGATCCACCTCGAGCAGGTCGGCCAGGAACCGGACGGTGTGCGGCAGCAGGTAGGGCGCGTTGGCCTTGCCGCGCTCCGGCTTGGGGGTCAGATAGGGCGCATCGGTCTCCACCATCATCCTGTCCAGCGGTGTGGCGAGCGCGGCCTCGCGCAGCGACTCGGCAGAGCCGAAGGTGACCACGCCGGGGAACGACAGCCACGCGCCGCGCTCGAGGCAGCGGGCGGCGAAGTCGGCGTCGCCGGAGAAGCAGTGCATCACGAAGCGTCCGGGCGCGCCTTCGGAATCGAGCACGCGCAGGATGTCGTCGTGGGAGTCGCGGTCGTGGATGACCAGCGTCTTGTCGAGTTCCTTCGCCCAGCCGATGTGGCGCCGGAACGCGACTTCCTGCATCCGGCGGCCCTCGTCCTCGCGGGTGCGGTAGTAGTCAAGGCCGGTCTCCCCCACCGCGACGACGCCGGATCGTCGCGCGAGTTGGCCGATCACGGCGAGCTCGGCCTCGAGCCGCTCCTCACCGTGCTTGAGGTACGTTCGGGCGACGTCGTTGGGGTGCAGCGCGATGGCCGCGCGCACGTTGGGCTCGTGCGTCACGAGTTCGACGGCGTACCTCGCGCTGGGCAGGTCACACCCCACCTCGACGATCCGCGTCACCCCGACCTCGGCCGCCAGCCGCACGTTGTCCGCGACCTGCAGGCCCGAATACTCCTGGGTTGAGCTCAGGTGGGTGTGGTTGTCGATGACGGGGCGCGGCAGCGGCTCCGGCAGCGGCGGCAGGCCCAGTTCGTCGATGGCGCTCATGACTTCTCCTTGTCGGCCAGTGCGGCCGCATACAGCTCTTTGCGGTTGGTGCCGGTGACCTTGGCGACGTCGGCGACCGCAGCAGACAGTTTCGCACCCCCGGCCATCGCCTGCCGAACCAGGGCCAGTGCATCCTCAGCGGTGGTGGCCATCGGTTCGGCGCCGGCGATCACGACGGTGACCTCGCCGCGCACCTCACCCTTGGCCCACTCGGCCAGTTCTGAGAGCGGCCCCCGGATGATCTCCTCGTAGGGCTTGGTGAGCTCACGGCAGACTGCGCCGAGGCGGTCCGCGCCGAGTTCGGCTGCGGCGTCGGCCAGGAAGTCATCGAGCCGGTGAGGCGCCTCGAAGAACACCATCGTGCGCTCCTCCGCGGCCAGCCCCTCGAGGCGGCGGCGCCGCTCCCCCGCCTTCCTCGGCAGGAACCCCTCAAAGCAGAACCGGTCCACCGGCAGGCCCGACACGGCCAAGGCGGTGAGTACTGCGGAGGGGCCGGGCACGGCAGTGACGCGCAGGCCCTCGTCGATGCAGGCGGTGACCACGCGGTAGCCGGGATCCGACACCGACGGCATGCCCGCGTCGGTCACCAGCACCACCCGCTGACCCGCCGCCACGGCGTCGACCAGCTCACGGGTACGGCTGGCCTCATTGCCCTCGAAATAGCTCACCACCCGCGCGGACGGCTCGATTCCGAGCCTCTTCGTGAGGGTCAGGAATCGCCTGGTGTCCTCCGCTGCGATGAGGTCCGCCGACGTCAGGGCGTCGCGCAACTTCTGGCTCGCATCATCGGAGGAACCGATCGGCGTGGCCGCCAGGACCAGTGCGCCGTCACTCAGGCTGTTCATGGGTAGAGCCTATGATGCCTGTGTGCAAACCACCCTGAGGGCGCTCGACGACGGCAAGCTCCACGACCGGACCGCCGGGTGGGTCGTCAGCATCTCCATCACCCTCATGGCGTTCGCGCTGCGCTTCTACAACCTCGGATTCCCCAACAAGGTGCTCTTCGACGAGACCTACTACGCCAAGGAGGCGTGGGGCATCATCCACTCCGGCTACGAGCGCAAATGGGAGAAGGACACCAACGACCTCATCGTCCAGGGCGACCTCAGTGGCTTCCTCGACGAGGCCTCGTACGTGGTGCACCCTCCCTTGGGCAAGGTGCTGATCGGTGCCGGCGAGGCCATGTTCGGGATGAATCCGTTCGGTTGGCGGTTCATGTCGCTCGTCTTCGGCTGCCTCCTGATCTTCTTCACCATTCGACTGGCGCGCCGCATCTCCCGCTCCACCCTCGTCGGCGCCTTCGCCGGCCTGCTGCTGACCTTCGACGGGCTCGCGTTCGTCATGAGCCGCATCGCGCTGCTGGACATCTTCCAGGCCGCGCTCGCCGTCGCGGCGGTGTCTGCGCTCGCCGCGGACCGCGACTGGTTCCGGCACAGACTTGCAGATCACCTGCGCAAACACGGCCTCGACGACCTGGGCGGCAGGTTCGGCCCCCTGATGCTGTTTCGGCCCTGGCGCATCACCGCAGGCATCCTGTTCGGCCTGTCGTGTGCGGTGAAGTGGAACACGCTGTACCTGCTGGCGGTGTTCGGCATCCTCGTCGTCTTCTGGGATCTGGGTGCCCGTCAACTCGCCGGCGCCGGCCGGAGGAAGTGGCTCTCGATCCTCATCGACGCCCCGGCCGCGTTCGTCCAACTGGTCGTGGTGGCAGTGCCCGCATACATCGCGACCTGGTGGGGTTGGCTGAGCACCTCAGGTGGCTACTACCGCCAGTGGGGCGTGGACAATCCGGACCACTGGCTGGTGCGCTACTTCGGCAAGGCCCTGGGCGCCCTCATGTGGTACCACCAGGCCGCCTACAACTTCCACACCGGAGACGGCATCAAGGAGAAGACGCACCCCTACCAGTCCCACCCCGCGAGTTGGATCCTGATGCTGCGCCCCATCGGCATCGAGGCCGACAACGGCATCGAGCCGGGCGATCAGGGGTGCGAGGCCGTCGGCACCACTTGCATGCGGGTCATCTCCGCCATGGGCACGCCCATCCTGTGGTGGGCCGCGGCGGCCGCGCTGCTCGTCGCCGTGTTCTTCTGGGTGGTGCGCCGCGACTGGCGCTTCTCGGTGCCGGTGCTCGCGCTCGCCGCCGTCTGGCTGCCGTGGTTCCAGTACGCCGAGCGCCCCATCTTCTTCTTCTACGCGGTGATGATGATCCCGTTCAGCACCATCGCGCTGGCCATGGTGCTGGGCAAGATCCTCGGGCCTGCTGCGCACCCGAAACGGAGGCTGCGCGCGATGATCGTGGGCATCGTCATCGCGCTGGTCATCCTCAACTTTGCGTTCATCTACCCGGTCCTCACCGCAGATCTGCTCACGCGCCCGCAGTGGATGCAGCGCATGTGGCTGGGCAACGCCTGGATCTGATCAGAGGCTGCGCAGCAGCCGCGAGCCGTACGCCCGGATCTTGCTGATGGGCGGCAGTGCGTTGCCCGAGGGTTGGTGCCCAGCAAGCAGCCGCGCCAGGTAGTGGCCGCTCGCGGTGCCGTTCATCAACTCCCCGCGACCGTTGCCGCGGGCGTAGAAGCCCCCGGGGATGGCGGACGCGCCGACGACGGGCCGGCCGTGGTCGCTCGGGTCGATCGCCAACTGACTGTGCTCGACCTCGGTGGCGCCCAGGTGCTCCAACGCCCAGGCCTCCAACTCGACGCCGGCCCGGGCGACCCCGTGCTGCGTGGTCTTCTGCCCCAGGAGGAGCGCATCGTCGCCCACCGGCCGCACGAGCCAGACGTCGCGGCGGGCGTGGAGGCTGACCTCGCGCAGCGGCTCGGCCGGCCGGCACCGCACCACCGGCACGTACTCGGCGGGCCCGATCCGGGCGACCCTGCCCCACGGGCTGACGCCGAGGGTGTCGATGACGGCCATGCCAGCGACGGCGCCGACCTCCCGGGCCCACGCCTTGTTGTTGCGGAAGTACACCTTGGTCACTCCGTCGCGACGGGTGAGGTGCGTGACGGTGACGCCGTGCACGACGTTGGCGCCGGCCTTCACGGCTGCGGCGCGGAGGACGGCCGCGTAGTCGCCGGGATCGACGACGAGCACCTCGGACATGAGGCTGATCTGATCCGGCGAGACGAGCACGTCGGCCTGCCCGCCCTCCTCGCGGTACATCTCCGCGAGCTTGAGGGTCTCGGCCTCGTCTCCACCGGGGAGCGAGGAGTCGCGCATCCGAAGGCGCTTCGCGTCGGGGTGGATGCTGGCGATCTGGGCGAGCCCGGCGATGTTGCGGCGGGTGTGCTCGCGTGCGGCGGCCAGACCGTACGAGTGGGCCAACGCGGCCACGGTGGAGGCGTGCCCGATGGCGGCGACCCCGTGGCCGATCGCGGCGCTGATCCCTTCGTCGTTGGGGTCCAGCACGACCACGCCGAAGCCCTCGGACGCCAGCAGCCGGGCGACCGTGAGACCTGCCACCGTCGCGCCGAGGACCACAACGTCATGCGCCATGTGTCCACAGTAGCGGCCAAGCAGACACCGTTTGTGCGGCAGGGCCTACGGAGCCAGTAACATCGCGCCGACGAAAGGAAGCGCCACCATGTGGAAGCTGCACAACAACGGAGTCCTCCTACCCGACGCGGTGGTCAAGCCCACTGAGCGGCTCGGCTGGGGCAGAACCATCGGGCTGGGTGCCCAGCACGTCGTGGCGATGTTCGGCGCCACGTTCGTCTTCCCACTCCTCATGGGCCTCAATCCGCAGTTGGCGGTGATGATGTCCGGCATCGCGACGCTGCTGTTCCTGTTCGTCGTCAAGCACCGGGTGCCCAGCTACCTCGGGTCGTCCGCGTCCTTCGTGGGCGTCGCCACCGCGATCTACTCGGCCGGCGGCAACCCGGCCACGCTCACCGGCGCGTTGTTCGTCGTCGGCCTGCTGCTGTTCATGGCCGGCCTCATCATCCACTTCGCCGGCGCGCGCGTCATCCACAAGGCGCTGCCGCCCGTGGTGACCGGCGCCGTCGTCATGCTGATCGGCTTCAACCTGGCGCCCGTCGTGGCCGGCGTGTACTGGCCGGTCGACCCGTGGCTCGCCTTCGTCGTGATGCTCATCGTCGTCGGCCTGTCCATCGGCCTGCGCGGCTTCTGGGGCCGCATCGCGATCTTCCTCTCCCTGGTCATCGGCTACGTCATCAGCTGGCTGGCCGACCTCGCCCTCGGCCCCCTGCAGGGCGACGACGCAGATGGCAACGCCACGTCCACGCCCCGCGTCGACTGGACCACGGTCAAGGAGGCCGACTGGTTCGGCCTGCCGCCCGTGACCGACCTCGCCACCTGGGAGTTCGGCGCCACCACCACCAACGTCGTCGGCCTCCACCTCCCCCAGTTCTCGCTGGGCGCGATCATCGTCGCCATGCCCGTGGTCATCGCGCTGATCGCGGAGAACACCGGCCACGTGAAGGCCGTTGCGGAGATGACGAAGGAGGACCTCGACCCGCTGATGGGCCGCGCAATCGCGGCCGACGGTGCCGCGTCGATGGTCGCCACCGTCGTCGGTGCCGGCCCCACCACCACCTATGCCGAGAACATCGGCGTCATGGCCGCGTCGCGGGTCTACTCGACGGCGGCCTACGTCGTCGCGGCCATCGTGGCCATCCTGTTCGGCTTCTCCCCCGTCTTCGGCGCCGTCATCTCCGCCACCCCGTCGGCCGTGCTGGGCGGCATCACCGTCGTGCTCTACGGCATGATCGGCCTGCTCGGCGCGAAGATCTGGAAGGAGAACAACGTCGACTTCGGGAACCCGCTGAACCTCATCCCGGCGGCCGCGGGCATCATCATCGGCGTCGGCGACGTGAAGGTGCCGCTCGGCGACTTCGAGTTGGGCGGCATCGCGCTGGGCACCATCGTGACCATCGCCGTGTACCACCTGGCCCGCGCCATTGCCCCGCGCCAGATGCGCGCCGAGGCCGACGGCGCCACCATGCAGTTCGACGTCGACGGCATGCACCACGTCGACGAGGACCAGCTCTGATTTAGGTCCCGCCCCCGGCGGGGCTACGGTTGTGCGCGTGCAACATCTTGAGGCGATCTTCCGCGACGCCATGGCGCGCGTCGCGTCCCCGGTGACGGTCATCACGACGATGGTTGACGGCGTACCCTCGGGCACCACCGTCTCGGCGTTCGCCTCGCTCTCGGTGGATCCGCCCATGGTGTTCTTCGCCCTCGACAACCGCGGGGGCATGATCGAGCGCGTCCGCGAGGTCGGCCGGGTGGGCGTCAACGTGCTGGCCGGCAACCAGGCCGACGTGGCGCTGCGCTTCGCCCGCCGCGACCTGCCGAACCGCTTCTCTGACCTGGCCTGGCGCGAGGATCACGGCTTGCCCCGCATCGAGGGCACCGTCTCCTGGCTCCGCTGTGAGGCGCTGGAGTTGGTGCCCGGCGGCGACCACACCGTCGTGCTGGCGCGGGTGGCCGACGCCGAGACGTTCGGCGACTCGAGCCTCGGCTACCACCTGCGCCAGTTCAAGGACGTCCGCCCCGACTGAGCCCCACCGCCTTATGTACGATGAGGCAACAGAATGGTTTCCGCGCGACGAGGCAGGAAGCGATCATGAAGGTTCTGACCATGGGGCACGCGTGCGTGGACATCACGCCTGCGCTCAATTCCTCCCCCGGCCTCGAGCCGGGCATCCTCTACACCGTCGGCCCGCTCTCGATGGCGCTGGGCGGGGCCGCCGTCAACACCGCGCGGAAGCTCCACGAGCTGGGCACCGACGTCAGCATGGCACTCGCCAGCGGTGACGACGACCTCGCCCCGGTCTATCGCGAGCTCCTCGAGCGGCTGGGCATCCCCATGCATCTGGTGGAGACGCCGCTGAGCACCTCCTACACGATCGTGGTGCAGCACGGCGGCCACGACCGCACGTTCTGGCAGCACGAGGGCTTCAACGCCGAGTTCGACCCGCGCGACATCGATCTCGCTGCCCTACGGCCGGAGCTCCTGCACGCCGGCTACCCGTCGCTGATGCCGTTCTGGTGCCGCAACGTGACAGCGCTGCGCGATGCGTTCGACGCCGCGAAGGCCTTGGGGATCACGACCTCGCTGGACCTGGCCCATGTGGCCGACGGGTCGGTGGCCAGCACCGTCGACTGGGCGGCCTGGTTCGCCCACACCCTGCGAGCCACCGACATCCTCTCCCCCAGTTGGGACGACGTCGCCAGCGCGCTGGGCCCCCGTGGCGAGCCGACGCGCGACTCCCTCGCCGCCGCCGCAGCCGAACTGGTTGCGCAGGGGGTCGCCGTCGTCCAGTTGTCGGCCGGCCGGGCAGGCTTCCTGCTGCGCACGGCCGATCGTGACCGCCTCGCCCGCGGGGGTGCCGCCCTCGGCTCCCTCGCCGACCAGTGGGCTGATCAGGAACTCTGGTTCGAGGCGGAGGCCATCGAACGACCCGCCACCACCGTCGGCGCAGGCGACTCCCTGACCGCAGGCCTGATCCACGCCATCGGCCTGGGACTGTCCCCCGGGGAGGCGGGTGAGTTCGCGCGCCGGGTCGCCGGGGCACATCTGAGGCAGGAGCCCCTCCCGTGACCGCCCGCAACGCGGTGGTGTTCGGGGCCGGCGCGGTGGGCCGCGGTTTCGTCGGCCCACTGTTCTCCGCTGCGGGCTGGCACGTGACCTTCGTCGACGTGCTCCCCGAACTCGTCGACCGGCTCAACGCCGACGGCGGCTACCACCAGGTGGTCGTCGACAACGCGGGCCATCGCCTCCACCGCATCGCGCCGGTCACGGCCAGGTACGCGACGGACGCCGACACCGTGACCACGGCCTTGGTTGCCGCCGACTTCGCCGCGACCGCCGTCGGGGCGGCGAACATGCCCCTGCTCGCGCCGGCCTTCGCCGCAGGACTCCGCGAGCGGCACCGCGCCGGCCGGGGGCCGCTCGACGTCCTGCTGTGCGAGAACCTCCCCGGTGCCCCGGCCATCATGCGGGAGGCGCTGGATGAGGCGTACGGCGGGGACACCGCGGCCCTCGCCGGGCTCGTCGCCACGTCGATCGGCCGGATGATCCCGAGCGGGATCTGGGATTCAGGAGACCCCACCGCAGTCGCCGTGGAACCCTATGCGATGCTCCCGTACGACGCGGCCGCGCTCCTCACCCCTGAGCCCGACGTGGCGGGCTTGGAACCCATCCGCGGTGGATTCGAGGCATACGCAGTGCGCAAGCTGTACGTGCACAACATGGGCCACTGCATGCTGGCCTGGCTCGCGCAGGAGGCAGGGCTGACCCACATCGCCGACGCCGCCGCCCGCTTGGGGCTGCGGCATCTGGTGCAGGGCGCAATGATCGAATCCGCGACGGCCGTGGCCGAGGCCCACGGCCTCCCCGGCGGCGCACTCCTCGACCACGTCAACGACCTCCTCCACCGCTTCCAGAACCAGGCGCTGAAGGACACGGCGGCCCGCGTCGGGCAGGATCCCGTCCGCAAGATGCAGCCCGACGACCGGCTCCTCGGCGCCCACCGGCTCTGTCGACGCGCGGGGGTCGCCCCGCTCCACATCTCGCTGGCCATCGCCCTCGGTGCCCGGCGGCTCGAACGCGACGCGGGCTGGTCGCCGTCGGAGGTCGACGCCCACCTCGAGGCCGGCCTCTTCCGAGGTGAACCCGACGACGACCGGTGGCGCAGGCTCCTCACCGACCAGCGGGCCCTGCTCCGGGAAGGCCTCGACGTCGACGCCCAACTGGCCCGGATGGGCGCCGAGTACGCGCAGGCCGAGGTGGTCTGACCCGAGGCATGGAAGACTGGCTGGACTGAGCCGCAACCGCCTTTGAGGAGACGCCATGGCCGACGAATCCGGTGAACGCGACCTGACCGGACGACGCGTGGACCGCGCCGTCTACGTCGCGCGAAACGCGCGCGGGGCAGAGGTTCGCATCGGCGGCGCGGACGCCGAGGGCGCCTTCACTCCTGGCGAACTGCTGCAGATCGCGGCCGCGGCGTGCGCGTCGCTGACCGCCGACCACGTCCTGTCCAGCCGGCTGGGCGAGACCTTCGACGCTTCCTTCACCGTCGAGGGCGACGGGGTGAAGGGCGAGAACCGCTACGGCAAGATCACGACGAAGGTCGTCGTCGACATGTCCACCCTGGACGCCGAGCGGCAGGAGAAGCTCATCGAGCGCGCCGAGAAGGCCATCGAGCGCCTCTGCTCCGTCGGCCGGACCGTGGAGCAGGGAGCAGCCACGCAGGTCGACGTCGTCGCCGACAGCTGATCAGCTGGTGGCGTCGCGCAGGATCGGGTCGTCGCCGTCCTCCAGGCAGATAAGGTCTGCCACCATCGCCGTCC
>DURG01000137.1 GCA_012837465.1 Propionibacterium sp.
AGCGGGGCTGCTCGCCGTTGCGGGAGCGCTGGCCCGCTGGCTTGTCGCTGCGCGGGCTGCGGCGGCGACCGCCGCCTCCCCCGCGGGACTGCTGCTGCGGCTCGGCCTTGACGATGCCGCCGGGGAACTCGCGCACGCCCGGGGCGATCTCGAGGAGCACCGGGTGGCGGTCGTCGGCCCGGGTCACGGTGGGCTTGACGCCCGCCTTGCGGGTGAGTTGGCGTACGTCGCCGCGCTGGGCGTCGAGCATGAGGGTCACGACGGTGCCCTCGGCGCCGGCGCGGGCCGTGCGGCCGGAGCGGTGGGTGTAGGCCTTGTGTTCGACCGGCGGATCGGCGTGGATGACCAGGCCGACGTCGTCGACGTGGATGCCGCGCGCGGCGACGTCCGTCGCGACGAGGGTCTGGGCGTCGCCGGAGTGGAAGGCCTTCATGGAGCGCTCGCGGGCGCCCTGGCTCATGTTGCCCTGCAGTTCAACGGCAGGCACGCCGGCGGCGTTGAGCTGTTTGGCGAGCTTCTTGGCGCGGTGCTTGGTGCGGGTGAACACGACGGTGCGGCCGGGGGCCGCTGTGAGGTTCACGAGCACGGGGAGGTGCTGCTCAGTGCTGACGTGCAGCACGTGGTGGTGCAGCGTCGGCACGGGCGACTCCGCAGAATCGGCCTCGTGGACCTTGGGCTGGTGCAGGAACTGCTTGACGAGGGTGTCGACGGCCTTGTCCAGGGTGGCGGAGAACAGCATGCGCTGGCCGTCCTTGGGCGTGGCCGACAGCAGGCGGCGGACCGAGGGCAGGAAGCCGAGGTCGGCCATGTGGTCGGCCTCATCGAGGACGGTGATCTCGATCGAGCCCAGGGTCACGTGGCCCTGCTGGATGAGGTCCTCGAGGCGGCCGGGGCAGGCGACGACGACGTCGACGCCCTTGGCGAGGGCGGTCACCTGCGGGCGCTGGTTTACGCCGCCGAAGACGGTGCGCGAGGTGAGCCCAGCGGCGGCAGCCAGCGGGGCGAGGGCCTCGTCGAGCTGGATGGCCAGCTCGCGGGTGGGCGCCAGGATCAGCGCGCGGGGCTTCTTGGGGGCGCGGCGGGTGCCGCTGGCCTCCAAGCGGGCCACCATGGGCAGCAGGAAGGCGTAGGACTTGCCGGAGCCGGTGCGCCCGCGGCCGAGCACGTCGCGACCAGCCAGCGAATCGGGCAGCGTGGCCGCCTGGATGGGGGTGGGGATGGTGATGCCGCGGTCTGCGAGGACGGCAGCGAGGTGTGCAGGCACGCCGAGCGCGCCGAAGGACTTGGAGGTCAAAGTGGTTCTCCCGATAGGGGTGATGCAGCGGTTCTGCCCGGCGCGGAATCTCATCCGCAGCGCGATGGCATCAATGAAAAGTTCAATGGGGCCCGGAGCAGAACATCCGAGCGCTTCGCACCACTCTACCGGCTGTGGGCAAGCGGCCGTTAATCGGTGCTTGAGCGTCGCCCTCAGGTTGCTGCGGTTTCGACACGGTCGCGGTCCTCGCAAGCTCGGACGCGACCGGCTCAACCAACGATCAAGCGAGGGAGGCGAGCCAAGCGGCGTGGAGGTCCGCGTAACGGCCGCCGCCGGCGATCAGGTCCGCCGGGGCTCCGTCCTCGACGACCTTGCCGTGGCTCAGAACCAGGACGCGGTCGGCGATCTCCACGGTCGACAGCCGGTGGGCGATGATGATCGCCGTGCGATCCGCGAGGATCGTCGACAGGGCGGCCTGCACCAGGCGTTCCGTCGGGATGTCGAGCGAGCTCGTGGCCTCGTCGAGGATCAGTACCGCCGGATCCGCCAGCACCACGCGGGCGAAGGCGACGAGCTGGCGCTGGCCGGCCGACAACCGCGAGCCGCGCTTGCCGGTGTCCGTGTCGAACCCGTCGGGCATCGCCTCGATGAACGTGTGGGCCCCGACGGCGCGGGCGGCGGCGACCACCTCGTCGCGGGTGGCTTCGGG
>DURG01000138.1 GCA_012837465.1 Propionibacterium sp.
GCGGGGGCCCTTCGTCGCTCGCAGAGCTCGCGCTCAGGGACCAGCGTCGATGGCGAGCCGCTCGTCGAGCGTTGGCAGGTAGTACAGCGCCAACGAGTCGAGGATGCGCTTGATCTGCGCCAGCGAAGCCTGCCGCTCCCCCGCTGTCGTCGCCCCCGCCGCCAGGCGAGCCGCCTTCCCCGCGCGGCGGGCGTCGGAGCGTGCACCCTCCGGCAGGTGCTCCAGACCAAGCCGTTCGGCGTTGGCCTGGGCCACGTTGAAGGTGAGTTCCACCTCGGTGGCCAGATCGTCGAGCGCGGCGGTGGGCGTGGCGTCGGTCACGTCGTCGAACGCGACGAGGGCGGCCTCGAAATCTGCGGTGGCGGGCACCATCGGGTCGAACAACGCGGAAGATTCGATGCGGTAGGCGATGTCCTCGCGGCGCTCCAGATATGAGGTGCGGATCGCGGCCACGCGGTCGTGCGCGAGCTGGCGACGGTCCGCGCCGGCTGTGGGTGAGATCCACAGCTTGCCCTGCTCGCGGGTCAGCGCGTAGGGCAGGACGGTCGTCATCGACAGGCCCAGCCGGTCCGGGGCGACGAAGGTGACCTTGCCGCCCTTCACCAGACGACGGGCGTAGAGGCCGGCGGCGCCGCCGGCAGCGAAGGCCCAGTAGAGCAGGGCCCCGGCGTTGCCACCGAGCATCATGGGCACCAGCAGTGCGGCCGAGACGATGACGCTGGCCAGGATGCCCACCAGATTCCTGGGCGAGAACAGCTTGTCCTCGTGCCAGATCACGGCAGGCAGCGCCACGGCACGGATCTGACCTTCCTTGAGCAACGCGACCGCCTGGGCGCGCAGGCTCTCGGGCAGCTTGACCTCCCGCTCGATGCGCTCGCCGTTGATGCGCTGGATGCGCAGCTTGATCTTCTTGTCCTTGCGCCGGGCATCCACGACGACGGCGTCCTCATCGGTGTAGAAGAGCACGGCGCCCGGGGCGAACACGCCCCAGGAGGTCTGGAGGTCCACCGGGTCCCACGGGGAATACATCAGGACGACCTCCTACCGGGCAGCGCCAGCGGGACCCCGCCCGTGATGGCCTTGCGCGCATCGGCCCCCGTGGGCAGGAAGTACAGGGCCAGCTCGTCGAGGATCTCGACGGCGCGGCGCAGCGCAGTCTCCCGCTCGGACTCGGTGGCGCCCTTGTCCGTGGCGAGGCGCGCGGCCTTCAGCGCCGTGCCCGCGCGGTCGCGGTACTGCTCGGGCAGGTGCCGCATCCCAATCCGCTCTGCGTTCGCGCGGGCCGCGGTGAAGGTGGCCCGGACGCGGCGCGCGAGGTCGCGGCGTTCGTCATCGCCAACCACGCCGTCGTTGTTGTCCCACTGGAGCAGCGCGAGCGTGAACTCCTTCGATGTGGGCTCGTGCGGGTCGAAGAGGGCGGGGTTCTCGATGCGGTAGACGATATCGCTGAGGAGCCGGCCATATTCCTCCTTGACGTCGTCGACGTCGACCTGCTCGGGAAGCTCGGGCAGCGGAACCTCCTCGACGGCCACCTTGCCCTTGCCCTGCCCGAGCACCCACTGGCGGTGGCGGTGCGACTTGTTGAGGGCGTCGGCCGACACGTAGAGGAGCGCCAGGCCCAGCGTGAGCAGGATGACGCGGAGGAAGCCGAGGGAATCCACCCAGAGGCCTGCCGCCGCCATGGCGGCCGCCACCGCGAAGGGGAGGAAGGCCAGCGCCGTGCGCACCGGGCGGTAATGGGCCACGACGTGGCCGGTGCGCAGCTGGAAGGCGCGCAGCGGGCGCGCCGAGGTTGCCGATGCCGCGGCCTGCCGGA
>DURG01000139.1 GCA_012837465.1 Propionibacterium sp.
ACGCGGACGTCGCCGCCGCACTGCGTTCGCTCAGCCCTGAGCAGCGCGTCGCGGTGGTCCTGTGTGACATCGAGGGGCTGAGCTACGAGGAGATCGCCAAGGTCCTCGACATCAAGCTCGGCACGGTGCGTTCCCGGATCGCCCGCGGTAGGGCCACATTGCGCGATGAGCTCGCGCACCGTGCGCCCACTGAGGGAAGAACACGCTATGCCGGGGTGTCATAGATGGCCAAAGGACCCTGCGAACGCCTCCACCCCCACTTGTCGGCCTACGCCGATGGAACGCTCCCGCCCAAGCGCTGGGAGCAGGTCAGCTATCACGTCGCCGGCTGTGAGGAATGCCGCGACGAGGTGGCCGCCATCAACGCGGTCTGCTCGAAGCTGAGCTCCTACCGCGGCTCCGAAACCCCCGAAGCCCTCGCCGCCCGGCTCGAATCCATCGCCGGCGAGCACGGCTCCTCTCCTCTGTACATGGCCGCTGGCGACGGCGAACTGCCGTCAGCCCGCCGCAAGCGCGTCCGCCGCGCCACCCAGGGCGGCGTCGCGCTCCTCGCAGTGATGGTCTCGGCCGTCGTGCTGGCCGTCCTGGTCGCCCCGTCGCCCACCCGGATCACGGATCCGGTCAAGGCCGCCCGCGAACTCTACGGGCGCTCCCTCACAGCGATCAGCGTCAACGAGGCCGTGGGCACCATGCTGCTGGCCAACGAGCGCGGCGCAGATTTCGGCGCCTCCGAGACCTATGAGCCCCGGCTCTCCGAAACCCAGTCCGTGCAGCTCTCCGCGGAGGAGGCGGCCGCGCTCCTGCGGCGCGCCGCCGAGGCGGACCTCACGCTCACCGGCGTCCAGCAGGTGTGGGCCAGTGATGGAGGCGGCCTCTACCGCACCGCCCAGGTGCGCACCACCAAGGTGGCGGGGGAGGGCTCCCACCTCGAGGTCTTCGACGCCCGAGGAGACCTCTTCAGCTCCGCCTTCCTCCCCGAGTTCGGCGCCCGGGCAATCACCGCGCCGGCAGAGTGGGAGTACGTGCGCAGCGCCACCGCCGAGCAGATCGTCGGCCGTGACGCCATCCGGGTGCAGGCCAACGCAGATGACCAGCCTGTCGCACGCTGGTGGATCGACTCCGAGACCGGCCTGTTGCTGTGGGCCGAGCGCTATGACGCCCTGGGCCGGGTCAACGTCGGCTTCGGCTACAAGCAGTTGGCACTCGACGCCGGCTCCCTGAACACCGACGACACTGCCCAGCTCATCTCGCTGCAGCCCGCCACGTCCTCGCAGGAGGCCGGTTGGTGCGTCGGCCTCGACCATTGCCCCCAGATGCTCGCCGGGCTGCCCCTGGTCGCCTACACGGCCTCCGACAAGCCGGGCCGGGCGTCGATGAACCTCGTCTACTCCGACGGCTTCCACACCGCCGTGGTCGAATGGGCCGACGGGGTGCTCGCCGACAGCATGGCCCGGAACGATCGCGGCGCCGACATGGCCGTCGACGTCTGGCAGGCCGGCGATGCGGTCATCTCCGTGGCCTGCGACTGCGGCCAGGACCGCATGGCGAGGATCAAGGACGAACTCCCCGAACAACAGGCCTACCGGCACACGATCGCGGCGAAGATCCGCGACGGACTCGCCCGGTTGGCCGAAGTCGGCTGAGCCCCCAATAGACCGGTACCCTAGAGCACGTGTTTGGCATCGATCTGACGGAGTTCATCCTGATCTTCGTTCTTGCCATGATCATGTTCGGCCCCGAGAAGCTGCCGGAGTACTCGCGCAAGGCCGCGCGGCTGTTCGTCTACTTCCGTGACATCGCCAACAACGCCAAGACCACCCTGCGCACCGAACTCGGCCCGGAGTACGCGGACCTCGAGCTGAAGGACCTCCACCCCAAGGCCTTCATCGCCAAGCAGTTGCGCGAAGAGGTGGCCCTCATCGAGGACGCCAAGCGCGAACTCCTCGACGCCAAGGACACCCTCACCGAATCGGCGAAGATGGTGAAGGACACCGCGAGCATCGACTCGCTGAAGAAGGCCGTCTCGGAGGAATCCCACCTGGAGGAGCCCCCGGAGGAGGCACTGGCCCTCGTCGGCCCGCAGACCTCACCCTTCGACCCCGAAGCCACCTGACCTGGACCCCCGCAGCTTTGTCTGAGGCCTGCTTCCGCAGGGTCTGATGGGGCCCTCCCCGCCCATGTGGATCCCGATCTCTTGTGCTCGGGTGGTGATGGGAGTGGGGGATCGGGATCCACAACGCCCGCCCTAACCCTGTCGGGCCCCCATCAGCCCCTGCTTTGACCTTTCCGCAATGCACATGGCGCGGCCGACACCGTTGCTTCGGCTGCTTCCGTCGTGTCCGGGGGCTGGCTGGTGGAGGTTTGTTCAGTCGCTGCCGAGGACGTCCAGGGCCTCGTAGGCGTGCCAAGCGGGTTCCTCGTAGGGGTGCGCGGCCAGCATCGCTGTGACGGCGTCCCTGGCCCGGTCACGGGTGCAGACCGCCTCGATGCGCACCTCGTCGACCACGCTCAGTTCGCCCTTCGTGCCCGAGAACGGGTCCGCGTCCTCCGACGGCCGGAAGCGGCCCTCGCCCTGCGCGCTGAAGCTGCAGGCCGAGTACTCGCCGAGCTGCCCCGCGCCGCCCTCGGCAAGCGCGGCGCGCACGGCGTCGGCATGGGAGGACGGGGCGAAGCAGACGATGACGATCACGGGGCTCCTAGTTCGTGGCGAGGGGGAGGCGCTGGCCCAGGAGGCCGCGCTTCTTCTCCGCGATCACGTTGGCCAGGTCGATCATCGCGGTGGCCGACGGGTGCTCGGGGTGCGACTCGACGATGGGCGTGCCACGGTCGCCGCCGGCGAGGAGTTCCTCGTCGAACGGGATCTGCGCCAGCATCGGCACCTCGTAGACCACGCGATCGGTGAGGGCCTCCGCAACGAGGGTGCCGCCCCCGGCACCGAACAGTTCGATGCGGTGCGTCTCCTCGCAATGCGGGCACTTCGTCTCGAGCCAGCTCATGTTCTCGACGACGCCGATGACGCGCTGCTCGAGGATGTGGGCCATGGTGCCGGCACGTTCGGCGACCTCAGAGGCAGCCGACTGGGGCGTGGTCACCACCAGCACCTCGGAGTTGGGGATCTTCTGGCCCAACGACATGGCCACGTCGCCGGTGCCGGGCGGCAGGTCCAGGAGAAGATAGTCGAGGTCACCCCAGTAGACGTCCGCGAGCAACTGGGTGAGCGCGCGGTCGAGGATGGGGCCGCGCCAGGCGACGACCTGGTCCCTGGAGGGCTTCAACATGCCCACGGAGATCACCTTGAGGCCACCGATGGCCGGCACGGGCATGATCATGTCGTCGACGACGGTGGGCCGGGCGTCACCCAGGCCGAGGAGGTCCGGGATGGAGTGGCCGTAGATATCGGCGTCGAGGATGCCGACGCTGCGGCCCTGCTTGGCCAGTGCGAGGGCGAGGTTGACGGTGACCGACGACTTGCCGACGCCGCCCTTGCCGGAGGCGACCGCGATGACGCGGGTCAGGTTGCCGGGCTCGGCGAACTGGATCTTGCGCTCCTCTACGCCGCCGCGCAGCATGGTGCGCATGGCGTCGCGCTGTTCGTCGTTCATGACGCCGAGTTCGACGTCGACGTTGCTGACGCCCTCGACTGCCTCGACGGCGGTCTTCACGCGGCCGATGATCTCGGAGCGCATGGGGCAGCCGGAGACGGTCAGCAGGACGCGGACGAAGACGTTGCCGTCGTCGTCGGCCTGGATGTCGTCGACCATGCCGAGATCGGTGATGGGGCGCCGGATCTCGGGATCCTCCACGGTGTGGAGCGCGGCACGGACGTGGGGCAACAGCGGATGTTCAGTCACGCCCCCTTTCATACCATGCTGCGACGAGAGACCCCAGAGGGGTTAGACGAGGGGGATACTCGGAGATCGGTAACAAAACAGTGGTTCGGATTCTTCATGGACCCCCATCACAGCGTTTCTGACGCGCGAGCAACAGGATTGTTACCGGATCGGGTTATCCACAGTTCTCCGTCCTCGTGGCAAATCGCTCCCTCCGTTGCCGATCAATGGAGGCATGAATGAAGAACTGGAAGCACTGCTTCTCACCGAAGGCCTGATCAACGTCCGCGGCCATCGGCACCTGGCCCGCAGGGTCGCCCGTGAAGTGGGGCGGGAGACCCTCGTCAGGCTCCTGCCGGGAATCTACGCGGCACCCGAGGATGCCCACGACTTCCAAGTCCGGGCCAAGGCATTGGCGCTGGCGGATCCCAACGCGATCTTCGTGCGCCACACTGCGGCGCGGCTGACGTGGTGGGAGGAACTCTCCGTGCCCCGGGTCCAGGCCGTCACCCGCCGGGCGCCCGCGGAGGGCTTCAGCTTCGAGCAGCGAAGCATCCCACCCGATCTCAGGGTCGCCGGAACGCAGGCGTACGTGACCGCGGCCGCGCTCACCGTGCTCGAACTGATCGGCTCCATGGGAGGCAAGCCCATCAGCGAGGCATTGCGCCGCGGGGCCACCACGCTGGAGGAAATGCGGCAAGCGATCGGGATGATGCCTGGCCGACGCGGCAACAAGGAACGATGGCGGTTGCTGCTCGACTCAGCCCACGAACCATGGTCCGAGCTGGAGAGAGAGGCCCATCGGTTGATGAGGGACGCGGGCATCGACGGCTGGGTCACCAACCACCCGGTCGTGGTGGGGGAGAAGCTGCACTACCTGGACATCGCTTTCCCGGAGTTACGGCTGAACTTCGAGCTGGACGGCTGGGAGTTCCACAGCGGCTACTCGTCGTTCGTGGAGGATCGACGACGCGACGTCAACCTCAGCAAGGCCGGGTGGAGCGTCCTGCGCTTCACCGATCCCAGCGTCGACGAGTTGGTCGAGGCGGCAACCGTGATGATCCCGCGGCGGCGCCATGAGCTCCGACTGGGCTGATGATCGCTCGACTAGTTCCTCTCGTTGAGGGCGTCGCCGAGGATCACCACGCACGTGGCCACCAAGGCGGGTACCCACAGGCCGGCCAGCGCCGCGAGGACCACGACGGCGGGGCCCACCACCAGCGAGACCGTGAGCCGCTCCTTGTAGCCCAACCGCACCGTCGAGCCGGGGGCCAGCAGGTAGCGCCACAGGGCGAAGTAGCCCAGCACGAAGGTCGCGGCCACCGCGGCGCCGAGCCACCAGCCGCCGGCGATGCGCCACAGCGCGATGGCTCCGATGACGATGAGCGCCAGGTGACCGATCAGGAGGACGACTCCGAACCAGCGCACTTCGGTTGCGGACTGGGTGACCTCGGAAACCTCGTCGGGGTGAACTTCGGGGGCGGCGTCAGGCCGGTGCTCGGTCACGGCGTCTCCTTCTCGTCGGTGCGCTCCAGGCGCTCGGCCAACTCGCGCAGTTCGCTGCGCAGTTCACCGCGCACGAAATCGCGGGTGGCGAGCTCGCCCAGGTGCATGCGGATGGCTGCGATCTCGCGGGCGAGGAAGTCCATGTCGGCGCGCGACTGGGCGGCGATGCGGCGGTCCTCGTCGAGGCTCAACTTGTCGCGCACCTCCTGCCGGTTCTGAGCCAGCAGGATCAAGGGGGCGGCGTAGGAGGCCTGCGTGGAGAAGAACAGGTTGAGGAGGATGAACGGATACGGGTCCCATTTGAACCCGAACAAGCCCACCACGTTGAGGATGATCCACGTCACGACGAAGACCGTCATGTAGACGATGAACTTGCCGGTGCCCATGAAGCGGGCCGCGGCCTCCGCGAAGGCCCCGAAGGCCTCGGAATCCAACTCCACCTTGGGGAGGAACGAGCGGCGCGACCTCGGCTCGGACAGCGGGTTGCGCTCAGACATCGGCCACCTCGCTGACCTCGACCTCGTCCATCAGGTCGCCGCGCCAGTCGTCGGGCAGCATGTGGTCGAGCACATCGTCGACCGTCACGGCGCCCACGAGGTGGCCCTCATCGTTGACGACCGGGGCGACGACGAGGTTGTACTGCGCGAAGAACCGGCTGACCTGGGCCAACGGGGTGGTGGGGCGCAGCGGCTCGAGGTTCTCGTCGAGCAGCGTGGTCACCATGATGGTGGGCGCCTCACGCAGGAGGCGCTGGATGTGGACGGAGCCGACGTAGCGGCCGGACGGCGTCTCGAGCGGCGGGCGGCAGACGAACACCATCGACGCGAGCGCCGGCGTCAACTGCTCGACGCGGGCGTGGGCGAGGGCCTGGGCGACGGTTGCGTCGGTGTCGAGGATGATCGGCTCGGGAGTCATCATGCCGCCGGCAGTGAAATCCTCGTAGGCCATGAGGCGGCGCACGTCCGCCTGCTCCTCCGGCTCCATGCGCTGCAGGAGATCCTCGGCCACGTCCTCGGGGAGGTCGCGGATCAGGTCGGCCGCGTCGTCGGGGTCCATCTCTGAGAGGACGTCGGCGGCACGCTCGGTGTCCAGTTGGGAGATGAGCTCGATCTGCTCGTCCTCCGGGAGTTCCTCGATGGCCTCGGCGAGCACGTCGTCGTCGAGCGCCTCGATGACCTCGGCGCGGGATTCGGGCTCCATGTCGTGGAGTTCCTGCGCGATGTCGGCGGCCTTCATGTCGGTGAACTCGGCGACCAGGTGTGCGGCGGTGCGGCCCGTGGTCAGGATGAGCTCCGGGAGTTCCTTCCAGGAGACCAGTTCGGGCTTGCCGCGGCCGCCGAAGCCGAAGCGGCTCACCACGTTGGAGGCACGCAGCGCGACGGTGTCGAGTTCCCATTCGCGGTTGCGGACCTGCACCATCGAGACGTCCTCGATGCGGGTGGGGCGGTCGCGTTGGATGTTGCGGTCCAGCAGGTCGGCAGCGACGAGCAGCTCGGCCTCGCGTCGCTGGAAGCGACGGGTGTCGACCTGCCCGAGGATGGCCACCTGGTTGGGGGTGATGTCGTGCACGCGCACCATGGGCACGAAGATCCGCGCCCGAGCGAACAACTCGATGACCAGCCCCTTGACGCGGGGGGCGCGGCCCTCGGCGCGCAGGTAACAGACCACGTCCTTGACGCGGCCCACCTGGTCGCCGGCAGCGTCGACGATGGGCATGCCGAGCACCCGCGAGATGAAAACCTGCGAATCCTTGGCGACCATGGCCCCAAATGTAGTGGGCGCAGCGGAGAATGCGTGTCACGGCACGGCTTGGCGTGCAACGGCGCTAGTAGGCTGGAGGGGGTTCCAAGGAGGAGAAGATGGCCGAGCCGGCATCCACGATGGGCAAGTTGATGAAGCTCAACTACCCCCAGCACGTCGTCGAGTATTCAACCTACGAGGAGGCGCAGGCCGCCGTCGACTACCTCGCCGACCACAAGTTCCCCGTCGAGAACATCCTCATCGTCGGCACCAACCTCAAGCTCCTTGAGCGCGTCACGGGACGACGTACCTGGGGCAACGTGATCGTCACCGGGGCCATGTCGGGCGTCATGACCGGCCTCCTCGTGGGCCTCATGCTGATGTTCTTCGTGGGCGACGGCAACATGATGATGCTGTGGGTGGGCCTGGCGATGGGCATCATCTTCGGCATCATCGCGCAGGGCCTGACGTACGCCATGTCCGGCGGCAAGCGCGACTTCAGCTCGCAGCGCATCACCGTCGCCGCGAACTACGAGGTGCTCGCAGAGCACAAGGTCGCCCAGGCCGCACGCGACCTGCTCATGGAGCGTCCCGGCGCACGAGCGGCCCTGTTCGAGTGACGGCGGAGCACTGGGACGACCGCTACGCCCACCCCAACTACCTGTTCGGCTACCGGCCCAATGACTTCCTGAAGGACCAGGCGCGCCTGCTGAAGCCCAACTCGCGGGTGCTGTGCCTGGGCGACGGCGAGGGCCGCAACGGCGTGTACCTCGCCAAGCAGGGGCACCGGGTCGTGAGCCTCGACTTCTCCCGGGTCGCGCTGGACAAGGCCGAAGCCCTTGCCGCCGAGGCGGGTGTCGAGATCGAGACGTGGCACGTGGACCTGGCCGAGTGGGTCGACCACCCGGATCCCGAGGAGCCGTGGGACGCGGTGGTGTCGATCTTCGTGCACCTGCCGCCCCCGTTGCGACGACGGGTCGCAGAGGCGGCCACGCGTCAGTGCGCCCCGGGCGCCAAGCTGGTCCTCGAGGCCTACACGCCCGCCCAGCTGTCGCTCGGCACCGGAGGGCCGAAAGACCCCGACGTGCTGCTCAAGCGCGATGACGTCGCCGCGGACTGGCAGGGCTGGCACCTCGACGTCCGGCTGGTCGAACGCCGCATCTTCGAGGGCATGGGCCATCAGGGTCTGAGTTCCGTCGTCCAGGCGCTGGGACTGCGCGCCGCCCATTGACCCAGCCTTCCTTCACCTTGAAACGGTGCTCCGGTAGGTTTGCGGCATGGACCTCAACTGGACGTACTACAACCCGAACACGCCGGCCAAGCGTGTGCTGCTCCTCGGGCCGAGCCTGGGCGGCAACGCCGCCCACCAGTGGACCAAGGTGGCCGGTGAGCTCATCGACGACGCCCGCGTCGTGCTGGTCGACCTTCCCGGCACTGGCTTGGCCGAGGTGTGGGACGACGACGTCGAGCCCACGCTCGACAACATCGCCGCCGGCATCGCCAAGGTCGCCGAAGAGGTACGCGCCGAACTGGGCGACGGCCTCCCCATCTACTTCGCAGGGCTCTCCATCTCCGGCGCCACCGCGCTGCACGTGGCCCGCGACTACGACAAGATCTTCTCCGCCGTCGCCGTCGTGGCCTCGGCCGCCGTCGTCGGCGAACCCCGGCGTTGGCTTGAGCGTGCCGACGAGGTCGAGTCCGCCGGCACCTCGCCGCTGATCGAGGAGACCACCAAGCGCTGGTTCACCCCAGCCTTCCGCGCCGAGCAGCCGGCCGTCGTCGACACGATCATGGAGGGCCTCGCGGTGGCCGACGACCACTCCTACGCCCAGCTGTGCCGCGCCCTGTCCACGCACGACGTGGTCGATGACCTGCCGCTGATCCGCATCCCCGTGATGCTGATCGCAGGGGAACGCGACTCCTCGACGCCCATCGCGAACGTCGAGCTCGTCGCCGAGAACGTGCTGCGCGGCGCACTGCGCGTCGTCGACGGTGCCGCGCACATGGTGCCGGTGTCGCACCCGGTCGAGGTCGCCGGGCACCTCCGCAGCCTGCTGGAGCGTCCGTTGGCCAGCCGCGTCGTGAGCGAGTCGAACGACTGACAACCGCTGGTTGAGCCGTCTGTATCTGAGCTTGCGAGGATCACAGACGTGTCGAAACCCCCAAGCGCCCACGCAGCCTGCGTGGATGCTTGGGGGTTTCGACACCGCTCGTAGAACTCGCGGGCTCAACCAACGAGTGCTACTTCTGGAGCGCGGCCATCCACTTCTCGACGTCGTCGGCCTCCCGGGGCAGCGCCTCGGACAGGTTGACCGGGTCGCCGTCGGTGATGAGGACGTCATCCTCGATGCGGATGCCGATGCCGCGGTACTCCTCTGGCACCAGCAGGTCGCCCTGCTTGAAGTAGATGCCGGGCTCGACCGTGATGATCATGCCCTCCTTCAGCGTGCCGCCGCGGTACAGCTCGGCGCGGGCACGGGCGCAGTCGTGGACGTCGAGGCCCAGGTGGTGGCTGGTGCCATGCACCATCCAGCGACGGTGGAAGCCGCCCTCCTCGGCCAGCGACTCCTCGGCGCTGACCGGAAGGATGCCCAGCTCCTCGAAGAAGTGGGCCAGCACGGTGATCGCGGCCTGGTGCACGTCGGCGAACAGGTTCCCGGCGCGGCACGCCTCGATGCCGGCGGTCTGCGCGGCCAGCACGGCCTCGTAGACGCGACGCTGCGGCTCGGTGAACTTCCCGTTGACCGGCAGGGTGCGGGTGACGTCGGCGGTGTAGAGGGTGTTGACCTCGACGCCGGCGTCCAGCAGCAGGAGGTCGCCGTCGACGAGGTCGCCGTCGTTGCGGATCCAGTGCAGCGTGTTGGCGTGGTCCCCTCCGGCAGAGATGGTGTCGTAGCCGACGGCGTTGCCGAGGTGGCGGGCGTGCAGCCCGAAGATGCCCTCGACCCAGCGCTCGCCGCGGCCGTTCTGCACGGCGGCGGGCAGTTCGCGGGCGACCGCCTCGAAGCCGACGCGGGTGGCATCGACGGCACGCTTCATCTCCTCGACCTCGAACTCGTCCTTGCAGAAGCGGGCCTCTGAGGCGGAGCGCTCGAGGTCGGCGTCCTTCGCGGTGGTGAGGTCGCCGCGGGCCTGGTCGACCATGTCGGTGATCGCCGGGTCCGCGTCGCGGATCACGAGGGTCTTGTTGCCGGCCTCGCGCAGCACCTCGGGCAGGTCCGAGATGGGGCGGGTGTCGATCTGGATGGCCGAGGCCATCTCCTCGAGGGAGTCGCGCTTGCCCACCCACACCTCGCCGTAGCGGGAATCCGCGTAGAACTCGCGATCCGTGCGCGGCGCGCGCGGCTTGAAGAAGAGGGTGGCCTCGTCGTCGCGGATCACCAGCACGGCGTCAGGCTCGCGGTCCTCGCCGAGGCCGGAGTAGTACGTGAATGCGGTGTGCGGACGGAAGCGGTAGTCGGTGTCGTTCGAGCGCACCTTGAGGGGCCCGGCCGGGATCACCAGCGTCATGCCGGGATACTCGTCGGCCAGCTTCTCGCGGCGCGCGGGCGTCCAGTCGCTGGCGGGCAGCTTCTCGGGCATGACGTCCGAGTAGGGCTCCCAGTCCTGGACGATGAACTTCTTGAAAGCCTCCGAGTACGGGTCCCGGCGGTTTTCGTTGGAGTCAGAGCAGGTGGTCATGGAAGCCACCTTACGCGGGTGCCTCAGACCTTGCGGATCCGGATCGAGTCGATGGTGTGGTCCGGGCCCTTGACGAGGATCGCGGTGGCACGTTCGCGGGTGGGAGCGATGTTCTGGCGCAGGTTCGGGCCGTTGATCGTGTCCCAGATCTGACTGGCCAGGAGCGTGGCCTCCTTGTCGGACAGGTCCGTGAAGCGGCGGAAATAGCTCGCCGGGTCTGCGAAGGCGGTGCCGCGCAGTGCGAAGAAGCGCTCCGTGAACCACTCCTTGATGTGCTCCTCCTCCGCGTCCACGAACACGGTGAAGTCGAAGAAGTCGCTCACCGCCAGGCCCGGGCGGCCGTCGGCCTCGACGCGGGCCGGCTGCAACACGTTGAGGCCCTCGACGATGAGGATGTCCGGGCTCTCGACGGCGATGTGCTCGCCGTCGATGATGTCGTAGACCAGGTGGGAGTAGACGGGGGCGAGCACGCGGGGTTCGCCGGACTTCACGTCCATCACGAACTGGAGGAGGGCGCGGCGGTTGTAGGACTCGGGGAACCCCTTTCGATCGAGGAGGCCCCGGCGCTGGAGCTCGGCATTGGGGAAGAGGAAGCCGTCGGTGGTGATGAGGTCGACCTTGGGGCTGCCCGGCGCCCGCCGGAGGAGTTCCTGCAACAGGCGTGAGACCGTCGACTTGCCGACGGCCACCGAGCCTGCCACGCCGATGACGAACGGGGTCCGGCCGACGTCGAGGCCGAGGAAGTCGTTGGACTGCTCGAAGAGTCGGCCGGTGTTGACCATGTGGAGGTGGAGCAGCTGCGTCAGTGGGCGGTAGACCTCTGCGACGTCCAGTTGGCTGGTGGGGTCGCCGAGGCCCCTGAGTCTTTCGAGGGTCTCCTCGTCGACGTTGATCTGGGTGAGATTGGACTTCTCGGCCCACGCGCGGCGTTGCAGCGTGACGTACGGTTCGGGCACAGCGCTCCTTGAATGCTGGGTGCAGCCGCTTAGCTTACGCGCGCGGCCCACCGTCGGGCCACCGCCGTGAGCAATTGGGTGGGGTCACGGCCTGCGAACGGTGTTTCACCGGCGTGTCGCAGCGACGACCCCATCCAATTGCTCACGAACGGGCGCCAAGCAGGAACAGGTGTCGATGTCAAGAAATGAGCAGTCGTGCTGTACGGTTTCTCCTCGTGTGTGGAATCGTTGGATACCTCGGAAACCGTGATGGACTCGACGTCGTACTGAGCGGCCTGCGCCGGCTCGAGTACCGCGGCTATGACTCGGCGGGCATCGCGATGCCCGTCGACGGCAGCATCGAATGGCGCAAGAAGGCGGGCAAGATCGCCAACCTCGCCGCCGCGATCGAGCAGGATCCGCTGCCGGGCAGCGGCGTGGCGATCGGCCACACCCGCTGGGCCACCCACGGCGCCCCGACCGACGCGAACTCGCATCCCCACGTCGCCGGCCGCGTCGCCATCGTGCACAACGGCATCATCGAGAACCACGACGCGCTGCGTGCTGAGCTCGACGGCGCCGAGTTCAGCTCCGAGACGGATTCGGAGGTCGCCGCGCACCTCCTCGGCAGGGAACTCGACGGCGGGGCGGGCCTCGTGGACGCCATGCGCGCCGTTTCCACCAAGCTCGAGGGTGCCTTCACGCTCGTCGCCATCGACGCCCAGGATCCGCAGCGCATCGTCGCCGCCCGCCGCAACTCCCCGCTGGTCGTCGGCAAGGGCGACGGCGAGTACTTCGTCGCGTCGGACGTGGCGGCCTTCATCGAGTACACCCGCGACGCGGTGGAACTCGGCCAGGACCAGATCGTGGAGATCACCCCCGACGGCGTCAGCGTCACCTCGTTCGACGGCGGCCCGGCCCAGACCAAGGACTTCCACGTCGACTGGGACCTCGAGGCCGCCCAGAAGCAGGGCTTCGACTGGTACATGCGCAAGGAGATCTTCGAGCAGCCGAAGGCAGTCGCCGACACGCTGCTCGGCCGCCTGAACGAACGCGGCGAGCTCGTCCTCGACGAACTGCGCATCAGCCCCGAGACACTGCGGCGCATCAACAAGATCGTCATCGTCGCCGCCGGCACCTCCTTCTACGCCGGCCTCGTGGCCAAGTACGCCATCGAGCACTGGACCCGCATCCCCTGCGAGGTTGAGCTGGCCTCGGAGTTCCGCTACCGCGACCCCATCGTCGACCCCATGACGCTCGTGGTCACCATCTCCCAGTCCGGCGAGACGGCCGACACCCTCATGGCCATCCGCCACGCCCGGGAGCAGCACGCCAAGGTCGTCGCCATCTGCAACACCAACGGCGCCACCATCCCGCGCGAATCGGACGCGGTGATCTACACCCATGCCGGCCCGGAGATCGGGGTGGCCTCCACCAAGGGCTTCACCACGCAGCTCATCGCCTGCTACCTGCTCGGCCTCTACCTCGCGCAGGTGCGCGGCATGAAGTACGGCGACGAGGTTGCCGGCCTGCTGCGTGAACTCGAGCGCATGCCCGAGGCGATGCAGGGCGTCCTCGACAACCAGCAGCCCATCCTCGACCTCGCCGCCGAGCTCGTCGACGAGACCTCCGTGCTGTTCCTCGGCCGGCACGTCGGCTACCCGGTGGCGCTCGAGGGCGCTCTCAAGCTCAAGGAACTGGCCTACATCCACGCCGAGGGATTCGCCGCCGGTGAGCTCAAGCATGGCCCCATCGCGCTCGTCTCCCAGGACCTGCCGATGTTCATCGTCGTGCCCCCGCGCGGGCGGGACCAGTTGCGCGACAAGGTGATCTCCAACATCGCCGAGGTGCGCGCCCGCGGCGCCCGCACCATCGTGCTCGCGGAGGCGGGCGACGACGACGCCCGCGCCCAGGCGTCGACGTTCATCGAACTGCCGCGGGTGTCGACGCTGCTCCAGCCGCTGCTGGCGATCGTCCCGCTCCAGTTGTTCGCCTGCGAGCTCGCGACGGTGAAGGGCCACGACGTGGACCAGCCGCGCAACCTCGCCAAGTCGGTCACCGTCGAGTAGCCGCTGGTTGAGCCCGCGAGTTCTACGAGCGGTGTCGAAACCCCCAAGCGTCCATGCCGCATGCACGATCGCTCCGGGGGTTTCGACACGCTGCGCCGCTCGTCCCTCGCGGGCAGCGGCTCAACCAGCGTTACAGTGCTGTGCATGATCGTGGGCATCGGAACCGACCTGGTGGTCATCGAGCGCTTCAAGAAGATGCTCGACGAACGCCCCAAGCTGGGGGAGCGGCTCCTGACCGATGGCGAGCGCAGGCTCTCCGTCGAATCCCAGGCCGCCCGGTTCTCGGCGAAGGAGTCGCTGGCCAAGGCGCTCGGCTCGCCCGGCGGGATGCGCTGGCTCGACTGCGAGGTCGTGCGCTCGGCAGACGGCGAACCCTCGTTCGTGACCACCGGCTCGGTGGCCGCCCGGATAGCTGCCCTCGGCGTCACCCGCATCCACCTGTCCATCAGTCACGACGGCGGCTTCGCCACCACGATGGTGGTGTGTGAGTCATGAGGAGGGTCATCACCGCGCAGCAGATGCGCGACGCCGAGCAGAGGGTCTTCGACGCCGAGCCCGACGTCGACCTCATGGGCCGCGCCGCCCGAGCCGTCGCGAAGCTGACCGAGAGGATCGCTCCCGCGGGCCCGGTGCTGGTCGCCGTCGGGCCCGGCAACAACGGGGGCGACGGGTTGTTCGCGGCCGCGCAACTTGCCGACCATCGCCCAGTCAGCGTGTGGCTGGCAATGGGCAAGGGCCATGAAGCTGGTCTCGCCGCGGCGAAGGGAGCGGGCTGCCACCTGGTCGACGCCGTCGGGGCCGCCGCCGCGCTCGCCGATGCCGCCCTGGTGATCGACGCGGTGACGGGGCTCGGCTCACGCCCCGGCCTGCCCCAGACCACCGCCACCTTCACCGAGGCGTGCGAGGCGGCGGCAGTGCCCGTGCTGTCAGTCGACCTGCCCAGCGGGCTCGACGCCGATTCCGGTGCGCTCCATCCCAGCTTCACCGCCGCCCACACCATCACGTTCGCTGCGCTCAAGGCCTGCCACGTGCAGGAGCCCGCGGCGACCCGCTGCGGCGAGGTGCACGTCGTCGACATCGGGGTGTCCCTCGATACGCCTCGTTCGTCCCTCACGAGGCACTCGGGACCCGAGGGCGATACGCCTCGTTCGTCCCTCACGAGGCACTCGGGACCCGAGGGCGGCGGGGCTCCGGGTCCCGAGTGGTTCGCGAGGAACGAGCGAACCGTATCGAGGGACGAAGTCCGCCAAGCCGAGGAGTCCGACATCGCGCGTTGGTGGCCCGTCCCCGATGCGACCTCCGACAAGTACTGCCGCGGGGTCGTCATGCTCGACACCGGCTCCGAGCACTACCAGGGGGCCGCGCTGCTGAGCGTTGCCGGCGCCCTCAACTCCGGCGCGGGGATGGTGCGCTACACCGGACGCGTGCACTCCGGCCTGATGGTGGGGCGCTTCCCGAGCATCGTGATCGGGGAGGGGCGCGCCCAGGCGATGGTGCTGGGCTCCGGTTGGGGCGACACCGACGGCGCAGAGGGCCGCGTGGCCAACGCCCGGCTGCACGGGCTGCCCGCCGTCGTGGACGCCGACGCGCTGTACTCACTGCCGCAGGGCCGCCTCGACGGGTGGCTGCTCACCCCGCACGCCGGGGAACTGGCCCGGATGCTGGGCTGCTCCCGATCCCACGTC
>DURG01000140.1 GCA_012837465.1 Propionibacterium sp.
CACGCGCACGGCGACGGTGCCGCCGGTCTCCCCCAGTTGCATGCCTGCCTTGGGCTGCGCCCGCAGGATCAGGGTCAGCGCGCCTGGCCAGAAGGCCTTGGCGAGCGCGGCGGCGGCCTCGGGCACCTCGTCGGCGACCGCACGCAGCATCAGCGGCTCGGCAACGAGCACCGGCGGCGGCATGTCGCGGCCGCGCTCCTTGGCGTCGAGCAGCGCCTGCACGGCGTCGCCGTCGAACGCATCGGCACCGATGCCGTAGACGGTGTCGGTGGGCAGCACGATGCACTTGCCGGCGCGCACGGCCTCGGCCGCTTCGGCCAGGCCGGCGTCGCCGTCGGGTTCGAGGAGGTAGACGTTGTCGGTCACAGCCCAATCCTGCCATCTTCGGAGGGTGCAGACGCGGTCACGTATCGTGGCCGGCCGGTGAGGTCGTCGTGGGAGGCCACGTCGCGGAAGCCTGCGGCCTCGAAGAGGGCGACGACGGCGGGCGCGTGGGAGTCGTCGTGCTCGGTGGCCAACAGCCCATCGGGGCGCAGGAGCCGGGTGGCGACCTCGGCCACCACGTGCATCGCGTCCAGGCCGTCGGCACCGGAGAAGAGGGCCTCTGCAGGGTCCTGCAGCACGTCACTGGGCAGCAGGAGGCGGTGCGCCTCAGGGATGTAGGGCGGGTTGACGATGACCAGGTCGACGGTGCCGTCCAGTTCGCGGAACGCATCGGCCATGTCGCCCAGCACGACGTCGACGTCGAGGCCCTCGAGGTTGTGCACCAGGTAGCGGTGGGCCTCGGGCGACAGTTCGACGGCGTGCAGTTCGACGTGGCCGAGTTCGCGGGCAATCGACGCGGTGATGGCTCCGGAGCCGGCGCACAGTTCGACAACGCGGCGCCGATCAATGGGCCGGGCCGCGAGTTCACGCAGCGCCCAGCCCACCATCTCCTCGGTCTCGGGGCGCGGGATGAACACGCCGGGCCCGACGGCGAGGGTCTCGTAGCGGAACCAGGCGACGCCGGTGAGGTGCTGCAGCGGCACCCCCTCAGCCCGCTGCTCGACGAGGGCGTCGACGACGGCGCGCTGCCGCGGGGACACCGAGGCGATCAGGAGTTGTGCAGGCTCGATGCCGAGCACATGGGAGACCAGCGTGCGGGCCTCCGGCCCGGGGCTGGGCGAGCCCGAGTGCGTCAGGCGTTCGGCGACCTCGTGGGCGAGGTCCTGTGCCCTCACCCGCCGACCCCGGCCAGGCGCTCGGCGAGGTCCTGCTCGGCCAGTGCGTCCAGCAGCGGGGTGAGGGCGCCCTCGAGCACGGCGTCGAGGTTGTGCGCCTTGTAGCCGATCCGGTGGTCGGTGATCCGGTTCTCCGGGAAGTTGTAGGTGCGGATGCGCTCCGAGCGGTCCACGGTGCGCACCTGCGACTTGCGGGCATCCGAGGCGGCTGCAGCGGCCTCGGCCTCGGCCACCTGGATGAGGCGGGCGCGCAGCATGCGCATGGCAGATTCGCGGTTCTGCAACTGCGAGCGCTCGTTCTGGCAGCTCACGACGGTGCCAGTGGGCACGTGCGTGATGCGCACGGCGGAGTCGGTGGTGTTGACGCCCTGACCACCGGGGCCGGAGGCGCGGTAGACGTCGATGCGCAGGTCGTCGTCGTTGATCTCGATCTCATCGGCCTCGACATCGGGCATCACGAGCACGCCGGCTGCCGACGTGTGGATGCGGCCCTGCGACTCGGTGACTGGCACGCGCTGCACCCGGTGCACGCCACCCTCGAACTTGAGGCGCTCGTAGGGCGCGAAGTCTGCGCTGCTGGAACCCTTCACTGCGAAGGTGACGGACTTGTAGCCGCCCAGGTCGGTCTCCTGGGTGTCCAGGACCTCGATCTTCCAACCCAAGGCCTCCGCGTAGCGCGTGTACATGCGCAGCAGGTCGCCTGCGAAGAGGGCCGACTCATCGCCTCCCTCGCCGGACTTGATCTCGACGAGCGCATCGGCGTCGTCGTTGGGATCCCGCGGTGCCAGCAGGCGGGTGAGCTTCTCGGTGGCGGCCTCGAGTTGGGTCTCGAGGTCGGCCAGTTCGTCGGCGAAGGATGAGTCGTCCGCGGCCAGTTCTGCGGCGGCCTCACGGTCGTCGCTCAGGCGGCGGTACTCGTCGATGCCCTCGACGATGGGGCGCAGCGCCGCGTACCGGCGACCCACCTTGCGCGAGCGGGCCATGTCGGCGTGCAGTTCGGGATCCGCCAACTGCTGTTCGAGGTCGCGGTACTCGTCGATCAGGGGCTGGGCGTTCTCGAACATGGTGCTCCTCGGGGTGGGTCCTCAGGCAACGAAACAGGCGCCGGGCGGATCCGTGCAGATCAGCCCAGCGCCTGTGACATAGCTACTTCTTGGCGTAACGCTTCTCGAAGCGGGCCACGCGACCACCGGTGTCGAGGATCTTCTGCTTGCCGGTGTAGAACGGGTGGCACTCGGCGCAGACGTCTGCGTTCAGGGTCTTGCGGGTGCTGCGGGTGGTGTACGTGTTGCCGCAGGTGCAGGTCACCTGGGCCTCGACGTAGTCAGGGTGGATGCCCTGCTTCATGATGGTCTCCTTGGTTTCAGTTTGTGCCGGGTCGCCTGGAGGCGGCGTGAACCGGCGCGACGACCCAGTATGCCACGCCGAGCCCTCCGCCCCCAACTCGAGGAACGAGCAAGGCCGAGTCCCGAGTTCCCCGCGAGGAACGAGCAAGGTCGAGTCCCGAGTGCCCCGCGAGGAACGAGCGGGGCGTATCGAGGGACTAACCGTCCTGCGCCGGGGTCTGCTTGAGCATGCTCAGCAGGAACTCGCTGTTGTTCGTGGTCTTGACCATGCGCGACTTGAGGGTCTCGAGCGCGGCCTGGTCGTCGAGGCCCGAGAGGGCGCGGCGCAGCTTCCAGATGATCTGGAGTTCGTCGCGGCCGAGCAGCAGGTCCTCGCGGCGGGTGCCCGAGGCGTCCACGTCGATGGCCGGGAAGATGCGCTTGTCCGCGAGCTCGCGGCGCAGGCGCAGTTCCATGTTGCCGGTGCCCTTGAACTCCTCGAAGATGACCTCGTCCATCTTGGAGCCGGTCTCGATCAGCGCGGTGGCCAGGATGGTCAGCGAGCCGCCGTTCTCGATGTTGCGGGCGGCACCGAAGAACTTCTTCGGTGGGTACAGCGCCGCGGAGTCCACGCCGCCGGAGAGGATGCGGCCCGACGCGGGGGCGGCCAGGTTGTAGGCGCGGCCGAGGCGGGTGATGCCGTCGAGCAGCACGACGACGTCATGGCCGAGTTCGACGAGGCGCTTGGCGCGCTCGATGGCCAGCTCGGAGATCATCGTGTGGTCCTCCGCCGGGCGGTCGAACGTCGAGGCGATGACCTCGCCGGAGACCGTGCGCTGGAAGTCGGTGACCTCCTCGGGGCGCTCGTCGACCAGCACGACCATGAGGTGGACCTCGGGGTTGTTGGCGGCGATCGCGTTGGCGATGGTCTGCATGATCATGGTCTTGCCGGCCTTGGGCGGCGAGACGATCAGGCCGCGCTGGCCCTTGCCGATGGGCGAGACGAGGTCGATGATGCGGCCGGTGATGTTGGTCTGCACCGTCTCAAGGGACAGGCGCGACTGTGGGTAGAGCGGAGTCAGCTTCTGGAACTCGGGGCGGCCCTTGGCCTTCTCCGGGTCGTCGCCGTTGATGGTGTCGAGGCGCACGAGCGGCTGGAACTTCTCCTTGCGCTCCCCCTCGCGGGCCACGCGGACGGCACCGGTGATCACGTCGCCGCGGCGCAGGCCGTAGCGGCGGACGGTGGACATGGAGAGGTAGGCATCAGCGGGGCCGGGCAGGTAGCCGGTGGTGCGGACGAAGGCGTAGTTGTCGAGGATGTCGACGATGCCGGAGATGTTGGCGAGGACGTCGTCCTCGGAGATCGTGGGCTCGGCCTCCATGTTGCCCATGCCCTGGCCGCCGCGGCCCTGACGGCGCTGGTTGCGGTCGCGGTTGCGACGGCGACGGCTGCGGCGCGAGCCGCCCTGGTCGTCGTCGTAGCTGGCGGGCTCGATGTGCACGGAGCGGGACTGGCCGCCGCCCTGCTGCTTGTCACCCTGCTGCTGGTTCTGGTCGCCGCGCTGCTGGCCACCCTGGCCCATTGCGGCCTCGAGGAGTTCGCCCACCTCTTCGATGGTCTCCTGGTTCGCCTGGCGGTCGCGGTCACGGCCTCGGCGGCGGCGGCTGCGGGTGCCTTCACCCTGCTGCTGGTTCTGGTCGCCGCGCTGCTGGCCCTGGTTGTTGTCGCCACGCTGCCGGTCGTCGGCGCCCTGGTTGTCGCGCTGCTCACCGTTGCGGTTGCGCTGGCGCTGCTGGTTGCCCTGCGGTTCGCGCTGCGGCTCCTGCTGCTGGCGCTCCTCGGCACGCGGCTGCGCATCGGCGGGCAACTCGGCCTGCTCGGGGCGCTCGCGTCGGGTGCGGGCGGGGCGCGATCCAGCGCCTTGGGCCTGGATCGCGGAGACCAGGTCGGCCTTGCGCATGGCAGAGACGCCCTTGATGCCCAGCCCGGTCGCCACTTGCTTGAGTTCGACCAACTTCATGCTGGACAGATCAACGGATTCGCTCAACGAGATTCCTTCCAAAGAACCGAGTGCGCAGGAAGACTTTTCAGTGCGCCACCGGCGTCAGATATGGGGGGCCCAAGTCAGCGCCTGAACAACTGCGGCAGTCTCGCCGCGGCAGCGCCAGCTGTGTGAGCCACTCATCAGGCTACCAAGCACAGGGCCGAGTTACCAAAGCGAATGGCGGAACTCAGCCGAGTTCCACCCCTCCGGCCGGCTTCAGGTGCCGCACGGCGAAGGCGCCGGTGTCCACGCTCCCCACCCCGGCGAGCTGCTCGTCGAGGCCGACGGCGATCACTGTGGGGCCCGCGCCGGAGATGGCGGCGGGCACCCCGGCGTCGCGCAGCCGGAGCATGAGGTCGTAGCTGGACGGCATCATCGGGGCCCGGTACCGCTGGTGCAGCAGGTCCGCCGTGGCGTCGAACAGGAGGTCGGGGCGCCTGGTGAGCGCGAGCGGCAGGGCCGCCGCTGCGATGGCCTGGTTGACGGCATCTGCGCGGGTGACCGTGTCGGGCAGCACCGCTCGCGCCTCGTGGGTCTTGGATTCGATGGTGGGCACGAAGGCGACGGCGCGGAAGCCCCGGGGCAGCTCGAGCTGCACCAGCGAGACGGTCCCCTCACGCGCCCACGCCAGGATGGCGCCGCCCCAGACGGCCGCCCCCGCGTTGTCGGGGTGCCCCTCTGCGGCGGTGGCGAGCCGGGTGAGGGCCGAGCGGTCGATGGGTTCGCCGGGATGGGCGACGCCCCACGCCAGCGCCAGCCCGCCCACGATGGCCGAGGCGGATGAGCCCATCCCGCGGGAGTGCGGGATGGTGTTGTGGCATGCCAGGCGCATGCCGGGCACCTCGGCTCCGAAGGCGGCCAGCCCGCTGCGCACGGACTGCACGACGAGGTGGCGTTCGTCGCGGGGCACCTGGTGGGCGCCCTCCCCCGAGACCTCGACCTCGAGGCCCGGCTGGTCGAGCACGTCGAGGGTGATCTCGTCGTACCAGTCGAACGCCATCCCCACGCAGTCGAAGCCCGAGCCCAGGTTCGCCGTCGTGGCGGGGACCCGGACCGTGACGCGGCGGCTCACCTCAGAAACCCTCGACGCGCATGACGCGCACCTCGGACCCCACGAAGTCGGCGTTGCGGAGTTCGTCGACCACGGCGGCCAGCGCGGACTCCTGCGTGATGTGCGTCATGATGCCCAGGCGCGCCGGGAAGCCCTCTTCGTGCTGTTCGTCGGCGAGGTAGGCCTGCTGCACGACGCGCAGCGACACGTCGTGGTCGCCGAACAGCGCCGCGCACTTGGCGAGCACGCCGGGGCGGTCCTCCACCTCGAAGCTGACGTAGAACTGCGCATGGGATTCGCCGATGTCCGCCACTGGGCGGCGGGTGTAGCCGGAGCCGGTGTGTCCGGCGGTGCCGCGACGGCGGTTGCGGGCCACGGTGACGACGTCGCCCATGACGGCGCTCGCGGTGGGGCTGCCGCCGGCTCCCGCGCCGAGGAACATGAGTTCGCCGGCCTCGCGGGAGTTGACGAAGATCGCGTTGTAGGCGCCGCGCACGGCCGCGAGGGGGTGCTTGTTGGCGACCATGGCGGGGTGCACCTTGACGATGATGCGGTCATCCTCGGTGAGCTTGGCCACGGCAAGGAGCTTGACGGTGCAGTCCATGGATTCGGCGGCCGCGATGTCGGCCTCCGTCACGCCGGTGATGCCCTCGCAGAAGACCTCGGAGCCGGTGACCTCGGTGTGGAACGCGAGCCCGGCGAGGATGGCCGCCTTGGCCGCGGCGTCGTGGCCCTCCACGTCCGCCGTCGGGTCCGCCTCGGCGTAACCCAGTTCCTGGGCCTCGGCCAGCGCGGAGTCGAAGCTGACGCCGTCGGTGACCATCTTGTCGAGGATGAAGTTGGTGGTGCCGTTGACGATGCCCATCACCTCGGTGATGTCGTCGCCGACCAGCGACTCGCGCAGCGGGCGGATGATCGGGATGGCGCCGGCGACCGCGGCCTCGTAGTAGAGGTCCACGCCCTTCCCCTCCGCGAGGCGGGAGAGTTCGCCGAGGTCCTCAGCCAGCAGTGCCTTGTTGGCGGAGATGACGGAGGCGCCGTTCTCGAGCGCGGTGCGCACGAGCCCGCGCGCGGGTTCGAGCCCGCCGATGAGTTCGATGACGATGTCGAGGTCGTCGCGCGCGACCAGCGACTCGAGGTCCGTCGTCAACAGGGAGGGGTCGATGCCCGGGCGGTCCGCGTCCATGCGGCGCACGCCGATGCCGACCAGTTCGAGGCGGCGCCCGATGCGCGCCTCGAGGGTGTCGCCCTCGTTCAGGATGATGCGTGCCACCTGGCTGCCGACGACACCGGCACCCAGCAGTACGACCTTGAGCGGCTTGCTCACTTGCCCACGTCCAATCTCATGATGTCGTCCAGGGTCTCGCGGCGCAGCATCACGTCTGTGACGCCGTCCTTCGCGCTGACGACGGGAGGCTTCGGGATCTGATTGTAGTTATTGGCCATGCTGCGTGCGTAGGCGCCCGAGCCGGGCACGGCGATGAGGTCGCCCACCCGGACGTCGTTCGGGAGGAAGACGTCGCGGATGAGGATGTCGCCGCCCTCGCAGTGCTTGCCGACGACGCGGCACAGCACGGGCTCCGCGTCGGAGGAGCGGTTGGCGATGCCGCCGGAGTACTCGGCGGCGTAGAGGGCCGGGCGGATGTTGTCGCTCATGCCGCCGTCGACGCTCACGTAGGTGCGCGAGCGGCCACCCTCCAGCTCGACGATCTTGACGGTGCCGACGCGGTAGACGGCGACCCCGGACGGGCCGCAGATGGCGCGGCCGGGCTCGATGCTGAGGTGGGGGCGTTTGAGGCCGAAGGCGCGGCACTCGTGGTCGAGCATCTCCTCGAACGCGGCGGCGATCGCGGAGGTCTCGAGGGGGTTGTCGGCGCCGACATAGGCGATGCCGAAGCCGCCGCCGAGATCCAGTTCCGGCAGTTCGACGCCGGTGGCCGTCTTGAACTGCGAGGCGAGCTTCATGGTGCGGCGGATGGCCACCTCGAAGCCGTGGGTCTCGAAGATCTGCGAGCCGATGTGCGAGTGGATGCCGCGCAACTCCAGGTGCCTGGAGTGGTGGCAGCGCACCATCGCGGTCAGCGCCATGCCGCCCATGATGCTCAGGCCGAACTTCTGGTCCTCGTGCGCAGTGGCGATGTACTCGTGCGTGTGCGCCTCGACGCCGGTGGTGACCCGAACCAGCACGTTGGCGGTGTGTCCGCCGGCCTCGCAGGCTGCCTCGAGCCGGGCGATCTCGTCGAAGGAGTCGACGATGATGCGGCCCACCCCCTGCTCCAGGGCGTAGGCGATCTCGTCTTCCGACTTGTTGTTGCCGTGCAGGCCGAGCCGCTCTGCGGGCATGCCTCCGGCCAGCGCGATGCGCATCTCACCCATGGTGGTGACGTCGAGGTTGAGGCCCTCCTCCGCGGCCCAGCGGGCGACGCGGCGGGTCAGCAACGCCTTGCCGGCGTAGTAGATGGACCAGCCGGGGAAGGCGGTGAGGAAGTCCTGCGCGCGGGAGCGGAAGTCGGCCTCGTCGATCAGGTAGACGGGGGTGCCATGCTCCTCGACCGCATCCGGCAGCGGGACACCGGCTACGACGATGCGGCCCTGGCCGTCGCGGTGGGTGCCGCGCGGCCAGAGTTTGAGGTCGAGCTCGTTGAGGTCGTCAGGCACGGTGAGCCATTGGGGCCCGCCCTGCACGGCGTCCGCGTGGATCGAGCCGGCGATGTGCATGTGGGTCATGTGGCCCAAGTGTTCCAGAGGCCACCGTCGCTCAGCGAAACCCGTCCACCGTCAGCTGACGGCTGAGACGCTGACCTCCTTCACGCCGCGCAGCATGAGCTCGGTGGGGTCGCCGTCAAGGACCTCCCCGTCGACGGTGACGGTGACGCCGCCGCAGGCCGCGCCCAGGCATTCGTCGCTGAACTGCACGCCCCACAGTTCGAAGACGTGGCCGAGCGTGGAGTCGCGGTTCTCATCGCCCTCCAGCCAGACCTCCCCTCCGGGGTCGTGGGTGTGCACCGGTGCCTGGACGGCGCGGAGCCGGTCGATGCCGATGAACGCCGGGATCTCGACGTCCTCGCCGTCGACCTGGACCTCAAGGTCGAGGATCCACGGATCCTCGTCCGCGCCGAGGTGGAGTTCGCGCAGGCCCGCTGCCTGGATGTAGGAGATGGCATCGCGCGGCGCGTCCCAGGGCGGCGGGACATCACGTTGCACGGCCGGTGCCGGCTCAGGGCGCGACACACACCCCACGAGCAGCAGGACCGTGACCAGGACAACCAGCAACCTACGCACGCGGCCACCATAGTGGCAGCCTGGGCGGTTTTGGCGCCGCGCCCGAGGTGCTACCCTTTCACGGTCGCCTGCTGGGCGGCAGGCCCCCGTAGCTCAGGGGATAGAGCACCGCCCTCCGGAGGCGGGAGCCGAGGTTCGAATCCTCGCGGGGGCGCCAACCGTTCGAGGGAGGCACCGATGTCCGGCACCCGGCAGGGCCTCACCAACCGGGACGTGCTCGTCCCGCTCGCCCTCACCGTCGCCTTCCTCACCACGCGCATCCTGATCTTCGCCTCGCTGCGGATCGAGGAGGTCGCCTTCGTGGCCAACGACGTGGGCTACTACGCCTTCCACCTGAACAAGCTCTCGCTCGGCGAGCGCGACATCATGCTCGAGTACCCGGTGCCGGCCGTGTGGATCCTGCAGGCCATCTTCTGGCTGGGCGGCGGGCAGGACACCTGGCTGCCGGTCTACGTGGCGTTCTTCCTCGCCATCGATGCAGTAGTGGCGATCCTCCTCTACCAACGCCACAACGCGTTGGGCGCCCTGTTCTGGATCCTGTTCACCGGGCTGCAGGGCGCCATCCTGCTGCACCGCTTCGACCTTCTGCCGGCCGCGTTGGTCGCGGTGGCCTGCCTGTACGCCCTGCGGCTGCCCAAGGTGGCCGGCGGCGCGATCGGACTCGGCGCGGCCATCAAGCTGTGGCCCGCCCTGCTGATCGGGCCCCTCCTCGCGCCCAACCCGCTGCGCGACCGGGGGGCGAGAAGCCGCCTGATCGGCTTCTCGGTGGTGGGCTTCGGGCTGGCCGCTGCGTCGTTGCTCACCAGCGGCTGGACCCGCTCCGCCTCCCCCATCGGATGGCAGTCGGACAGGGGGCTCCAGATCGAATCGGTGCCGGCCACCCCACTGATGATGCTGCGCACCTTCACCCACAGCGAGCAGTGGCGCATCGAACTGACGCCGTTCAACGCGCTGGAGATCGTTTCGGGCCCGGGCATCGGCGCGCTCCTGAGCGTGTCCACCTTCCTCACGATCGCCTCCATGGCACTGGCGATCTACCTCGCCCACCGCCTCATCCGCAATCTGGGCGACGGTGACCCTCGCCTGCACGAGGCCATGCTCCTGGCGGTGCTCACCATCATCCTGTGCACCGTGGTGGCCAACAAGACGCTCTCACCGCAGTACGTCGTCTGGCTGGGTGGCCCCGTCGCCGCGCTCCTGGTGGTGGGCCGCAGCCAATGGCTGCGCCGCCACGCCCTGGTGCTTGCCACGGCCCTCTTGGTGGTGGGTGGCCTGACGCAGCTCACGTACCCCTGGATGGCTTACGGGATCATGGCGATGCCGCAGGGCTCCGGGCCGGAAACGGCCGTGCTGGTGCTGCGCAACCTGGCGCTGGTGTGCCTCGCCGGGTACGCCCTCTGGCTCACCCTGAGGGCGAGCCGGGCCACGACCATGTGAGAGCGGTGAAGATGAGCGCCCATTATTGGGTAAGCTTCGCCTGTAGCAGCCGCAGACGTCTGCGGCCTCCGTATCAAACAGAGGGGAAAGTGGCTGTTGCCACGGAACATGTCAGCATCTGACTCCAATGACCTTTTCGGTGCCAACTCCTGGCTCATCGACGAGATGCGGGAGGCGTACGACGCAGACCCGCAGTCAGTAGACGCCACCTGGCGCGAGTTCTTCGCAGCCGAGGGCTCTCCGCCGAAGACCACCGATTCGGCCGCTCCCCCGTCGGCCAAGTCCCCCGCAAAGCCGCAGGCCCAGCCACAGACGGAGACCAAGCCCGCTCCCAAGTCGGAATCCAAGCCTGAGCCGAAGGCCGAGACCAAGTCCGAGCGCCCGAAGTCGCCCGAGGCCAAGCAGCGCGACGCTGCGACCAATGCGCCCGCGAAGGCCCCGGTCAAGGACACTGCGCCGGCCAAGGCCGACACCAAGCCCGCCGTCGAGAAGGTGACCAAGGGCCGCAACGCCCCGCACAACCCCGGCACCGGCACCAGCCTCAGCGCCAACACGCCCAACCCCAACGTGCGTCCTGAGCCCTCCACCGAAGAGCCGAAGTACACCGTGCTGCGTGGCGCGCCCATGCGCACCGCCAAGAACATGGACACCTCGCTGTCCGTGCCCACGGCCACCTCGGTGCGCTCGGTGCCGATGAAGCTGGTGATCGACCAGCGCACGTCCATCAACAACTTCCTGCGCCAGTCCAAGGGCGGCAAGGTCTCCTTCACCCACCTCATCGGCTACGCCATGGTGAAGGCCCTCAAGGCCATGCCCGAGATGAACAACGCGTACGACGTCGTCGACGGCAAGCCCAACCTCATCGAGAACCCCTCGATCAACCTGGGCATCGCCATCGACATCAAGAAGGGCGACACCCGCCAACTCCTCGTGCCCAACATCAAGGGCTGCGAGAACTTCAACTTCTTCCAGTTCTGGTCCGCCTACGAGCAGGTCGTCGCCAAGACCCGCGCCGGTGACCTCCAGGTCTCCGACTTCGTCGGCACCACCGCGTCGCTGACCAACCCCGGCGGCATCGGCACCAACCACTCCGTGCCGCGCCTGATGACCGGTCAGGGCATGATCCTGGGCGTCGGCAACATCGACTACCCGGCTGAGTTCCAGGGCATGAGCGATTCGAGGATGACCGAGCTGGCCGTCTCGAAGATCACGACGCTCACCTCGACGTACGACCACCGCGTCATCCAGGGCGCCACCTCCGGTGAGTTCCTGAAGAAGATGCACGGGCTGCTGCTCGGCGAGGACAACTTCTACGACGAGATCTTCGAGGCGCTGCGCATCCCCTACGAGCCGCTGCGCTGGGCCCCGGACATCTCCGCCCACCGCGACTCCCAGGTGTCGAAGACCGCGCGCGTGCTCGAGCTCATCAACGCCTACCGCGCGTTCGGCCACCTGACGGCGGACACGGATCCGTTGGAGTACCGCCAGCGCTCGCACGAGGACCTGCGGCTGGAGACCCACGGCCTGTCCATCTGGGACCTCGACCGTGAGTTCGCCGTCGGCACCTTCGGAGGAAGCGAGCGCACCTACACCACGCTGCGCGAGATCCTCGGCACGCTGCAGGACTCGTACTGCCGCACGGTCGCCCTCGAGTACATGCACATCGCGGACCCGCGCCAGCGGCACTGGTTCCAGCAGCGCATGGAGAAGGCCCACCAGCCCCTCACGCACGAAGAGCACATGCACGCGCTCGACAAGCTGAACGAGGCGGAGATCTTCGAGACCTTCCTGCAGACGAAGTTCGTCGGCCAGAAGCGCTTCTCACTGGAGGGGGGCGAGTCCCTCATCGTGCTGCTCGACGAGATCGCGCAGCAGGCCGCCAACGACTCGGTCGACGAGGTCTGCATCGGCATGCCGCACCGCGGCCGCCTCAACGTGCTGGCCAACATCGTCGGCAAGAGCTACGGCCAGATCTTCCGCGAGTTCGACGGCCAGGTGGATCGTTCCGGCACCGGCGACGTGAAGTACCACCTCGGCGCGGAGGGCACGTTCGTCGCCTCCAACGGCGCGACCGTCAAGACCTCGGTGGCTGCCAATCCGTCGCACCTCGAGACCGTCAACCCGGTGCTCCAGGGCATTGCGCGGGCCAAGCAGGACATGCTGGGCGCCAGCGACTACCCCGTGCTGCCGCTGACGCTGCACGGCGACGCCTCGTTCGCGGGGCAGGGTGTGGTCTTCGAGACCATGCAGATGTCGCAGCTGCGCGGCTACAAGACCGGCGGCACGATCCATGTCGTGGTCAACAACCAGGTCGGCTTCACCACCGCCCCCACCGAGTCGCGCTCGTCGACCTACTCGACGGACGTGGCCAAGGCCATCTCGGCGCCGGTGCTCCACGTCAACGGCGATGACCCGGATTCGTGCATCCGCGCGGCCCGCATCGCGTTCGAGTACCGCCAGACGTTCCACAAGGACGTCGTCATCGACCTCGTGTGCTACCGCCGCCGCGGCCACAACGAGGGCGACGACCCGAGCTTCACGCAGCCCAACATGTACGACCTCATCGAGCAGAAGCGCTCGACGCGTCGCCTCTACACCGAATCCCTGATCGGCCGTGGCGACATCTCGGTGGCAGACGCCGAGGACGTCATGAACCGGTTCCGCGCCCGTCTCGAGAGCGTCTTCAAGGAGGTGCGCGAGTCCAAGGGCGAGACCGATGATGAGTACCGCAAGGTGCCGTACTACCCCACCAAGCCCGAAGAGCGCCTCACCGAGATCACGCAGGACATGCTCAAGGCGATCGCCAACGTGCACACCCAGTTCCCCGAGGGGTTCGCGGTGCACCCCAAGGTCCAGCCGCAGCTTGAGCGCCGCGCCGAGGCCATCATCAACGGCCCGATCGACTGGGCCACGGCCGAGATCATCGCGTTCGGCTCGCTCCTGATGGAGGGTCGCCCCGTGCGCCTCGCCGGCCAGGACTCGCGTCGTGGCACGTTCTCGCAGCGCTTCGCGGCGATCGTGGACCGGGTCACCAACGAGGCGTGGGTGCCCCTGAAACACCTCACCGAGGACCAGGCCACCTTCGAGGTGTGGGATTCGCTGCTCAGCGAGTACGCGGCCCTCGGCTTCGAGTACGGCTACTCCGTGGCCCGTCCAGACGCCCTGGTGCTGTGGGAGGCCCAGTTCGGCGACTTCGTCAACGGGGCGCAGATCATCTCGGATGAGTTCGTCGCCGCCGGCGACGCCAAGTGGGGCCAGAAGTCGGGCGTGTGCCTGCTGCTCCCCCACGGCTACGAAGGCCAGGGCCCGGACCACTCCTCGGCACGCATCGAGCGCTGGCTCCAACTGTGCGCCGAGGGCGCCCTCGCGGTGTGCCAGCCGTCGACCCCGGCGAACCACTTCCACCTGCTGCGCCAGCACGCCTACGTGAACTGGCACCGCCCGGTGATCATCGCCACCCCGAAGTCGATGCTGCGCAACAAGCTGGCCACCTCGACGCCGGAGGAGTTCACCTCCGGCAAGTGGAACCCGGCCCTCGACGACCCCACCATCGAGGATCCCTCGAAGGTGGAGCGCATCATCCTGTGCTCCGGCAAGGTCCGCTGGGACCTGGTGAACCGTCGCCAGAAGAACGGCCACGACGGCAAGATCGCGATCATCTCGCTGGAGCGGCTCTACCCGCTGCCCACCGAGGAGCTGGTCGAGATCCTGCGCAGGTACGCGCACGTCACGGACGTCCGCTTCGTCCAGGACGAGCCGGAGAACCAGGGTGCTTGGCCGTTCATGGCCCAACACCTGCCGGGCGCGGTCAAGGAACTGTTCCCCGAGTTCGAGCTGGACATGAAGCCGATCACCCGCCCGTGGTCGTCCGCACCGTCCGTCGGCTCCTTCATGGTCCACAAGGACCAGGAGGACGCCCTGCTGAGCGCAGCGCTCGACTGAGCCCCTAAGCTTGCGGCCATGTACTTCACTGACCGCGGGCTGGAAGAGCTGGTTGATCGGCGAGGCCACGAGGAGATCTCCTTCGAGTGGCTCGCCGATCAACTGCGCACCTTCGTGGACCTGAATCCGGAATTCGAGACCCCTGTGGAGCGCCTCGCCTCGTGGCTGGCGCGTCTCGACGACGAGGAGGACGACTGATGCTCGACCTGGACGCGCTCAAGGCCCGCTACCGCGAGCTGGCCGGGGAGGAACCTGAGGGCCTGTGGTTCGCCCCGGGCCGGGTCAACCTCATCGGTGAACACACCGACTACAACGACGGCTTTGTCCTACCGTTCGCCCTCGACAAGATGGCCGTCATCGCCGGCGGCCGCCGCGACGACGACCAACTGGTGTTCATCTCGCTCGAACTGGGCGACGAGATCTGGACCCCGGTCTCGGAGCTGGAACCGGGCACGCAGGGCTGGCACTCCTACCTCGCCGGTGTCGTCTGGGCGCTGCGCGAGGCCGGCCACGACGTGGGCGGCGCCAACCTCGTGATGACCTCCGACGTGCCGTTGGGTGCGGGCCTGTCCAGTTCCGCGGCCATCGAGTGCGCCACCGTCGCCACGCTCGCGGACCTGTACGGCCTCGACATCGACCCGATGGAGCGCGCGAAGATCGCCCGCGTCGCCGAGAACGCCTACGTCGGTGCCCCCACCGGGTTGCTCGACCAGGCGGCGAGCACGCTGTGCCAGGCGGACCACGGCCTGTTCCTCGACTGCCGGACGCTGGAAACCGAACACGTGCCCCTGCCCATGGCGGAGCAGGGCTACGAGATGCTGGTGCTCGACACCAAGACCCCCCACAGCCACGTCGACGGCGAGTACGGCACCAGGCGAGCCACCTGTGAGGCGGCGGCCGAGAAGCTCGGCGTGCCCGCACTGCGGGACGTGACCGACCTCGACGCGGCGCTGTCCCAGCTCGACGACGAGACCATGGTCAAGCGCGTGCGCCACGTCGTCACGGAGAACGAGCGCGTGCTCAAGGCCTTCGACCTGGCCCGCACCGCGGACCTCTCCGAGCTCGCTCCCCTGTTGGACGCCTCGCACGCCTCGATGCGCGACGACTACGAGATCACCGTGCCGACGGTGGATCTCGCGGTCGACACCGCGAAGGCTTCGGGAGCCCTCGGCGCCCGGATGACCGGCGGCGGCTTCGGCGGCTGCATCATCGCGCTGACGAGGGCCGGCGAGGCGGAGCGCATCGGGCAGGACATCGCCGACGCGTTCGACGAGGCGGGCTTCGGCGAGCCGGTGTGGTTCACCGTGACCCCGGCGCCGGGGGCCGGGCGGCTCGCTTAGCTTTTGCCCAGTTCGTGGCGACCCACCGCCAGCACCGAGGTGATGGCGGTGGCGAGGATGAACGGGGCGACGACGAGGGTGCCGATGAACTGCGTGCGGTCCGTGGACGTCAGCAGGCTGTAGACCACCATGAGATGCAGCAGCGACGAGCCGACGATGAGGCCCAGGGCCCAGCCGTGGCCCTTGGCGGTGAACCAGGCGAAGGCGATCAGGCTGACCCCGTAGAGGGCGAGCATGGCGGCCACGCCGATGCCGAACAGCCTGCTGTTGGCCAGCACCGTGCCGACGGCGACGCCGAGCACGCCCAGGCCCGTCAGCGCGGTCAGGATCACGCAGATGGCGAGCAGGGGGCGGCGCAGCACATTGGTCACGCGCATCAGCGTGCCCCACGCGGGGCGCAGCGGCAAGTCGCCCAGCCAATTCGACAAAGTTGTGAGCGAATGCTGGTCATTCCCACACAACGGTGCCGCTATTGCTTATCGTTGCCCACAGGGGTAGCCTGCATGAGCTTGCGGGGTTTTCCCCGGGCATCCCACCCGTCCGAAAGAAGGAGTACAACTATGGATTGGCGCCACAGGGCCGCCTGCCTCACTGAGGATCCGGAGTTGTTCTTTCCCGTCGGCAACACCGGGCCGGCACTTGCCCAGATCGAAGAGGCCAAGAAGATCTGCGCGCGCTGCGTGGTGAAGGATCAGTGCCTCTCCTGGGCCCTCGAGGCAGGCCAGGACCACGGCGTCTGGGGTGGATTGAGCGAAGATGAGCGCCGCGCGATCAAGCGCCGCGCCGCACGTTCACGCTTGCGGAACAACTAGCCCGCCGCACCCCGTCACGGGACGGGCAGCAAGATCCTCGCGACTGCGCCCGGCCCCTCCTCACGATTGCTGAGCGAGAGGGTGCCATCCATGTCGCTGATGAGCGTCGAGATGATCGACAGGCCCAGCGACTTCTGCGCCCCCAATTTGAACCCTTCTGGTAGCCCGTTGCCACAGTCGACGATCTCGACGGCGAGCCGGCCCCCGTCGCGCTGAGGGAGCACCTCCACCACGCCCGAGGATCTGTCCAGACCGTGCTCGACGGCGTTTTGGCACAGTTCGGTGATCACCATCGACAGGGACGTCGCCATCTCCGCCGGGATCACGCCGAACGTGCCCCGGCGCACCGCTCTGACGGTGCCGGTGGAGGCCGCGAGGTCGCCCACCATGTCGAGGATCTTGTCGCAGACGTCGTCGAAGGCCACCGCCTCGTCGATGGAGTAGCTGAGCGTTTCGTGCACCATGGCGATCGACGAGACGCGGCGCATCGCGTCGCGCAGGGCCTCCCTGCCCTCCTCGGACTCCAGGCGGCGCGACTGCATGCGCAGGAGCGCGGCCACCGTCTGCAGGTTGTTCTTGACGCGGTGGTGGATCTCGCGGATGGTGGCGTCCTTGGTGACCAGCATCCGGTCGCGGCGCCGCAGGTCGGTGGTGTCGCGGCACAGCACGAGCATGCCGGCGGAGGTGAACTCGAACCACAGAGGGAGGAGCACGAAGCGCATGGAGGCGCCGCGGGCCTCGAGGTCGAATTCGAGGCTGAGCCTGCCGTCGAGGTCTGCGCTGACGGTCTGGCCGACATCCTCGACGCCCTGGCGCAGCTGGCGGGTGAGGTCGCGGAAGTGCTCGCCCTCGACGTCGCCGCTGGCGCCGAGGCGGCGGTAGCCGGTGACGGCATTGGGGCTGGCGTAGGAGATGACACCATCGGGCTTGATGCGCAGCACGCCGTCGGCGACGCGCGGCATGAGCGCCTTGTCCGACGGGGGCACGATCGGGAACTCGCCGCGCATGAGCATCTGGGTGAGGATCTCCGCGGCCTCCATGTAGTTCTCCTCGAGCGCGCCGGTGGCGCGCATGCCCATCTGGTTGGTGTGGCGCTCGATGACGGCGACGGGCCGGTCGTGCCGGAGGACAGGGATGGCCCACACGTCGACGGGGATGCCGGCCGACAGCGCGTTGTCGCTGGTCTCGGCGATCTCGTGGGTCATGAAGGCGACGGTGACCTGATGGTCGGGCTCGTATTCGATGAGTTCGCCCACGATGTCCTCCTCGAGGGCCGTGGGGCCAGTCACGGGCCTCACCTGGGCGGTGCAGGCGAAGACGTCTCCCTCGTCGGTGAGGGGCTTCCAGAGGACGAGATCGGAGAAGCTGAGGTCGGCGAGCATCTGCCAACTGGAGAGGAAGGCCTCCAGCCACTCTTCATCCGTCATGATGTCAACTTCGCGTGCCACGGGCCCCACTCTGCCACGGACACGCGTTTCGGTGCAGCCGGGTCCTTCTGGCACAATGGGGCGTCCGCTGAAAATGAACTTTTGAAGGAGGCCAATCATGGGTAAGCGTGGCCGCAAGCGCAAGGCTCGTCGCAAGAACGGCGCCAACCACGGCAAGCGTCCCAACGCCTGACCGTTCCGGTTGGTCCTGTTGAGACCAGAAAACCCCCGCCCAGTGCGGGGGTTTCTTTTCTCGCTGTGTCGCGTCCCGAGTGCCTGCGAGGAACGAGCAGGTGTATCGAGGGACCGAATCAGGGGGTGATGCTGTGTCGCGTCCCGAGTGCCTGCGAGGAACGAGCAGGTGTATCGAGGGACCGACTCAGCCCTTTCGGGTGATGCGCAAGGTCTGGATCCGGGCCGTCAACGTCGACGGGGCCGAGGTGGTCGGCTGGCTGCGCTGGATCATCTCCGTGATGGTGGATTCGATCTCGAAGTTCTCCATACATCGCTCGCAGGCGTGGAGGTGGTGGCGGATCATGTCCGCGTCGGCCTCAAGCAGTTCGTGGTGCAGGAATGCGTGGATCCGGGCCAACGCCTGGACGCATTCGTCCATCTCGTCGTGCTCATGGGAGTACATGCCGCCCTCAGCCATCACCGGCCTCCCGTCTTCCGGCCGATGCCGCGCTCCTGGGCATAGTCGGCGAGCATCTCGCGCAACTGGGCGCGCCCTCGGTTGAGGCGGCTCATGACGGTGCCGATCGGCGTGTCCATGATCTCGGCGATCTCCTTGTAGGAGAAGCCCTCGACATCGGCCAGCAACACCGCCATGCGGAAGTTCTCCGGGAGCGCCGCGATGGCCTCGGCCACGGCGGCGTCGGGCGTCTGGTCCAGCGCCTCCATCTCGGCGCTCCTCAGCCCGGTGGAGTCGTGGTTCGCGGCGCGCGCGAGCTGCCAGTCGCTGACCTCCTCGTCACCGCTCAGTTGGGGCGAGCGCTGGGCCTTGCGGTAGCGGTTGATGTAGTTGTTGGTGAGGATGCGGTACAGCCAGGCCTTGAGGTTGGTTCCCGGGGTGAACGTGTGGCGCGAGCCGAAGGCCTTCGCGTACGTGTCCTGGACGACGTCCTCCGCATCCGCGGGGTTGCGCGTCATCCGCAGGGCAGCGCCGTAGAGCTGGTCGAGGTAGCTCAGGGCTTCTTCCTCGAACGCCGCGGCGGCCGCGTCGTCGAGGTGTGCGTCCGTGGACGCGTCGAGCACTTCCTGATCTTCCATCACGACAGACAATAGCGCGAGAACCGCCAGCACCCGGGTTCGCTCCACGACTGTTGTCGGAGCCTCCCGGAGCGTTGTCATGTCGGCTGTAACGCCGGTGGCCCCGGTTCTATTCCCAACTCCCCCGCGAAAGCCCCTCCGATCTGCCGCCACGCGGCGGGCATCCGGGGTTCGGTTTGACCGGCATGAGACATTGTAGGGATGCCCCATCTTTCTGCCTTGTGTCAGTTCGTGCCCGGCGCGCATGCCGGGGTGGGCGGCCCCGCCGTCCTGCTGGTCACGCTCGGCAGCTTCATCGACGCCGGCAGGGTGCAGCAGACGCTGAGCGAACACCTCATCGCGTCCGGCGAGCGCGAGTTGGTGGCGACGTTCGACATCGACCGGCTCTACGACTACCGCGGTCGCCGCCCCACCATGGTGTTCGACGGCAACCGTTGGGCTCGCTACGACGCCCCGTCCATGGAACTCCACCGGCTGGAGGACCGCGACGGCCAGGCCTACTACCTGCTGCACGGCTCGGAGCCGGACTTCCGCTGGGATCAGGTGGTCGCCGACATCTTGGCGCTGGTCGAGATCCTCAACGTCCGCCTGGTGGTGACCGTGCACGGCATCCCGATGGGCGTGCCCCACACCCGCCCCGTCGGCATGACCCCGCACGCGACAGACCCGTCGCTGATCGGCGACGCCCGCTCTCCCTTTGGCCGCGTCCAGGTGCCGGCGTCCCTCGCCGCCCTGATGGAACTGCGCCTCGGCGAGGCTGGGCATCAGGCTGCGGGCTTCGCGATCCACATCCCCCACTACCTCGCGGGCTCCGAGTTCGCCGACGGTGCCCTGACGGCGCTGAACGCCGTCGTCGATGTGACGGGCCTCAACCTCCCCAACGACGCACTCGTGGACAAGGTTGAGGTGAGCCGTCGCGCGATCGCCGCCGAGGTGGAGGGCAACGACGAGGTCCAGGACGTGATCCAGGGCCTCGAGCAGCAGTACGACGCGTTCATGCAGGGCCAGAACATGCCGAACATGTGGGCGCCCGAGCAGCCTGAGATCCCATCGGCAGACCAGCTGGGCGCCGAGTTGGAGGACTTCCTGCGAAACGTCACCGACGACGAGTGACAGGCGGCACTGAGAACCACGCCTCAGGCGTCGGCCCGGCGAACCATGGCGAGGTGCGCGATCCCGTCCTCGAGGTACTCCTCCCCCACTGCCTCGAAGCCGAAGGACGCGTACCAGCCGGCCAGGTGCGCCTGGGCATGGATGTCGATGCGCTCGTGCCGGTGGGCGTCCACGGCGTGGCGCACCAGGCCACGGGCAATCCCGCGACCACGGGCCGACGGGTGCGCAATGACCCGTCCTATCCACACGCCATCCGCGCCTTGCAGCACGCGGAGGTAGGCGGCGATCGACGGCTCGCCATTCGCGCCGCTGGCGTCGCCCGGCACCCACAGGTGGCGGGTGGCGGGTTCCAGGTCGCGGCCGTCGAGTTCGGGGTACGGGCACTCCTGCTCGACGACGAACACGTCGACGCGGAGCCGGAGGATGGCGTAGAGCTCGGCGGTCGTGAGGCCGGCGAAGGACCTCTCGACGACCTGCATCACTCCCCCGGTTTGGCGTCGCGCAGGCCGGTCCAGCCAGCGAACGCGGCGAGCGCTGCCGACGGCACGAGCATCCAACCCCACGTGAAGAGCCCGGACAGGATCGCCACGCCGATCGAGACCACCGCCGCGATCAGCGACAGGGTGCGACCGAGCTTGTCGATGCCGACCGCCCACGGGATCATGGCAAGGCCGAGCGCCACCGGCGGCAGGTAGGCCATCCAGTTGGCGCCCATCTGTCGGCCGACGGCCGACGCCACCTGCGCGAGCATCAGGCCGATGCCCAGCAGGATGAGCGGCAGCCAGCGTCGCTTGGTCATCCGGCGGTCTTCGCCGGCAGCGTCTTCGGCTTGAACGACGGGCGGGTCGCCTCGTACTGGGCGATCGTCTCGTCGTGCTGAAGGGTCAGGGAGATGTCGTCGAGGCCGTTGAGCAGGCGGTGCTTGGTGTACTCGTCGATCTCGAAGCTCACCTGCAGGTCGGCGCGGGTGATGCTCTGTGACTCCAGGTCCACCGTCGTCTCGACATGGGGATCTGCCTCGATGGCCTCCCACAGCCGGTCACGGTCCTGCTCGGAGACGAGGGCGACCAGGAGGCCAGCCTTGCCCGAGTTGGAGCGGAAGATGTCGCCGAAGCGGGTGCCGATGACGGCCTTGAAGCCGTAGTTCTGCAGGGCCCACACCGCGTGTTCGCGCGACGAGCCGGTGCCGAAGTCGGGGCCGGGGATCAGGATGCTGCCGTCCTTGAAGGGCTCCTTGTTGAGCACGAACTCCGGGTCGTTGCGCCAAGCGGAGAACAGGCCGTCCTCGAACCCGGTACGGGTGATGCGCTTGAGGTAGACCGCAGGGATGATCTGGTCGGTGTCGACGTTGGAACGCTCGAGCGGAACGGCGATGCCGGTGTGGCTGATGAACGGTTCCATGGTCAGGCTCCAATCAGGTCTGCGGGGGCGGCCAGGTGGCCGGTGATGGCGGTGGCGGCGGCGACGGCGGGCGAGACCAGGTGGGTCCGGCCGCCCTTGCCCTGGCGTCCCTCGAAGTTGCGGTTCGAGGTGGACGCGGCCCGTTCGCCGGGCTGCAGCTGGTCGGGGTTCATTCCGAGGCACATCGAGCAGCCGGCGGCGCGCCACTCGGCGCCGAAGTCCAGGAAGACCTGGTCGAGGCCCTCGGTCTCGGCCTCGAGGCGCACGCGGGCCGAGCCGGGCACGACGAGCATGCGCACGCCGTCGGCGATCTTCTGGCCCTGCAACACGGAGGCGGCGAGGCGCAGGTCCTCGATGCGGCCGTTGGTGCAGGAGCCGAGGAAGACGGTGTCGACCTTGATGTTGCGCATGGGGGTACCGGGCACGAGATCCATGTACTCCAGCGCGCGCCGGGCGGTGGCCTGCTCGACCTCGGACCCGAAGTCCTCCGGTGCGGGGACGCTGGCGCCCAGCGGCACGCCATGGCCGGGGTTGGTGCCCCAGGTCACGAACGGGGTGAGCTGGGTGGCGTCGATGTCGACCTCGACGTCGAACGTCGCGTCGTCGTCGCTCTTGAGGGTGCGCCAGTACTCCACGGCGGCGTCCCAGTCGTCGCCCTCGGGCGCGTGTGGGCGGCCCTTGAGGTAGGCGAAGGTGGTCTCGTCGGGCGCGATCATGCCGGCCTTGGCGCCCCACTCGATCGACATGTTGCAGATCGTCATCCGCCCCTCCATCGAGAGGTTCTCGATGGTGGTGCCGCGGTACTCGACGATGTGGCCTTGGCCGCCGCCGGTACCGACCTTGGCGATCAGCGCCAGCACGACGTCCTTGGCGGTCACGCCGCCCGGCAGTTCGCCGTTGATGTTGACTGCCATGGTCTTGGGCTTGGCCTGGTTCAGCGTCTGGGTGGCGAGCACGTGCTCGACTTCGGAGGTGCCGATGCCGAAGGCCAGCGCGCCGAAGGCGCCGTGGGTGGAGGTGTGGGAGTCGCCGCACACGATCGTCATACCCGGCTGGGTGACGCCCAGCTGGGGGCCGATGATGTGCACGACGCCCTGGTCCTTGTCGCCCAGGGAGTGGATGCGGATGCCGAAGTCCTGCGCGTTCTGGCGGAGGGTGTCGACCTGCTTGCGCGAGACGGGGTCCGCGATCGGTGCGAGGATGTTGAGCGTCGGGGTGTTGTGGTCCTCCGTCGCGAGCGTGAGATCGGGGCGACGGACGGGGCGGCCGGCGAGGCGAAGGCCCTCGAAGGCCTGCGGGCTGGTCACCTCGTGGACGAGATGAAGGTCGATGTAGAGCAGGTCCGGCTCGCCGTCTGCGGCGCGGACGACGTGCGCGTCCCACACCTTTTCGCTCAGGGTCTTACCCATGTGCTCCTCGCTTCGCAAAGATGACAATCGTTCCAATGGGAACTGCCGTCAAGTATGACGAACCGACCCGCGCGCCCAGTTTGCTTGTCCACCATGTGGATTGTTAATCTCAGCATATGGACGACTCTTCTGGCGTTGGAGTACTCGACAAGGCGGCCCTCGTGTTGGCCGCCCTCGAGCGCAATCCCCTCACCCTCGCGGGCCTCGTGACCGCCACCGGGCTGGCCCGGCCGACCGCCCACCGGCTCGCCGTTGCACTGGAGCACCACCGCTTCGTGGGCCGCGACCTCCAGGGCCGGTTCGTGCTCGGCCCTCGCCTCATCGAGCTCGCCGAATCCGCCGGCGAGGATCCGCTGCTGGCCACTGCGGGCCCCATCCTGACCCGCCTGCGCGACATCACCGGCGAGTCCGTGCAACTGTTCCGCCGCCAGGGCGACATCCGCGTGTGCGTGGCCTCCGTCGAGCGCCCCACCGGCCTGCGCGACACCGTCCAGGTGGGTGCCCAGCTGTCGATGACCGCTGGCTCGGCCGCCCAGGTCCTCCTCGCCTGGGAGGAGCCCGACAAGCTCGAGAAGCTGCTCGATGCCGCGTCGTTCACCATGTCGACCCTGCAGACGGTGCGTCGGCGCGGCTGGTCCCAGTCGGTCGCCGAGCGCGAGGCGGGCGTGGCCTCCGTGTCGGCCCCGGTACTGGCGCCGTCGGGCAAGCTGATCGCCGCCGTGTCGGTCTCCGGGCCCATCGAGCGCCTCACGCGCTCTCCCGGCCGGCTGCACGCGCCTGCCGTCCTCGCCGCCGCGGAGCGCCTCAGCGAGGTGCTGCGCCGCAGCGGCGCACCTGAGTGACGTAGCCCCTGGCCTCGGGTCGGACAGGGGTCCGATCCGGGGGTTCCCCAATACCGTGGCGGGCCGTGGCTGCCTACCATCGAAACCATGAACTACGACTACTCCGCACCCTCCACCCGCGGTGACGAGCGCTCCATGGCGATCCTCGCCCACCTGTCCGCGATCATCGCCATGGTGCTCAGCGCCGGCTGGCTCAGCTTCGTCGGCCCGCTGCTCGTCTGGCTGCTCTACAAGGACCGCAGCCGCTACGTGCGTCGCGCCGCGGCGGGCTCCTTCAACTTCAACATCTGGGCCTGGCTGATGAACGTCATCGCCTGGATCTGCCTCTTCACCGTCATCCTGAGCCC
>DURG01000141.1 GCA_012837465.1 Propionibacterium sp.
AGCGTCGTGGCGGCAGCCAGCGTTCCGGCGAGGGTGGTACGCGCCGCCGTCGCACGCGCCGCAGCACCGAGAGCGAGGGCGACCAGCCGGCCACCCAACCCTCGGGCGAGCGCAAGCCGCGCCGTCGCCGCCGCACGCGCGCCGGCGTCGAGGTCAAGCCCGAGGCCTGAGCCCTCAGTACGTCATCTTCATCGCCGTCCGGACCTCTTCCAAGGTCTGGTCGGCGATGTCGTTTGCGCGCTGGTTGCCACGGGCGAGGACGTCGCGCAGGTGGCCGGGATCTGCCACGAGTTCTGCGCGGCGGGCACGGATGGCGGCGAACTTTTCGTTGACGGCCTCCGTGACGAGCTTCTTCAGCCCGCCACCACCGCCGTCGCCGATCTCCGCGGCCACCTCCACCGGATCCCGGTCGAGGCAGAGCGCGGCCAGGTTGACCAGGTTGGACACCTCGGGCCGGTTCGCCGGGTCATAGGTGATGTGGCGGTCCGAATCCGTGACGGCGCGCTTGAGCAGCTTCGCGGTCTCCTCGGCCGTCATGCCGATCTCGATGGTGTTGTTCTTCGACTTGCTCATCTTCGTGCCATCCAGGCCGAGGACGGTGCCGGACTTGCTGAGGAGGGCCTCGGGGCTGGGGAACACGGGGCGGGACTCGTCCGCGCGTCCGTAGCGCTCATCGAAGCGGCGGGCGATGACGCGCGCCTGCTCGAGGTGCGGCAGCTGATCCTTGCCGACCGGGACGAGGTTGGCCTTGCAGAACAGGATGTCTGCCGCCTGGTGCACCGGGTAGGTGAGCATGAGGCCGGACATGGGGCGGTCCCCCGTGTCGTCCGTCTCGGCCTTCACCGTGGGGTTGCGGCGCAGTTCCGCGTCCGTGACCACGGACAGGAACGGCAGCATGAGTTGGTTGAGCGCGGGCACCGCGGAGTGGGTGAAGAAGGTCACCTGCTCTTCGTCGAGCCCGGCGGCCAGGTAATCGGCCAGCAGCGAGAAGACGCGCTCCCGGATGGGGCCCACGCCGTCGCGATCCGTGATGACCTGGTAGTCAGCGATGAGCACCATGGTCTCGACGCCCAGCCCTGCGAGCCGGACCCGGTTCTCCAGGGAACCGAAGTAGTGGCCGATGTGCAGGTTGCCCGTGGGCCGGTCACCGGTGAGGATCCGGAACTTGCCGGGATCCTTCAGCAACTCCGCTTCGATCTCCAAGCTGCGCTGGGTGGAGCGCGCGAGCGACGCGTCGATGTCGAGGGAGACCTCGTCGGACATGGTGTACCTCACTTGGGATCTGACGGATGTGCGGCTCCAAGCTTAGCCCCCGGTGCCGGATCAGACGATCTGGCCACCCCGGCGCTTGATGCGGGCCATGAGGTCCCGGAAGGCGGACTTGCGGGTCAGGTGTGCGCCCAGGGGGTTGTTCTTCTTGCCGAGGCCGTGGTAGTCGCTGGAGCCGGTACGGACCAGGCCCAGGCGGCCACCCATCTCGAACAGGAGCGCGCGTGACTCGTCGTCGTGGTCCGGGTGGTCCACCTCGATGCCCTCGAGCCCGTAGGTGTCGATCAACTGCTGCAGGTAGGGCGCGTCGATGACCTCGCGGCCGCGGCGGGCCCACGGATGCGCGATCACGGCCACGCCCTTGGCACCGTGGATGAGTTCGATGCCGCGCTCCAGCGAGCAGGCGTAGCGCTTCACGTAGCCGGGGCGGTCCTCCGCCAGCCACTCGGTGAAGGCCTCGTCGCGATCCGCCACGTAGCCCTTCTCGACCAGCGCATCCGCAACGTGGGGGCGACCCATCGCGGGCGAACCCATGGCGACGCGGGTGACGTCGTCCATCGTGAGTTCGAGGCCGCACTCGTTGAGCTTCTGCACCATCTGGGGCAGGCGCGCGCTGCGACCGTGTCGGATGCGGCCGAGTTCCTCGCCGAGGTCGCGGTTGTAGGTGTCGCAGCCGTAGCCCAGCAGGTGAACCGCGCGGCCCTCGACCTCCGTCGACATCTCCAGCCCACACACGACCTTCACGCCGATGCGCTTGCCGGCCTCCTGCGCCTCGAGGATGCCGCCGAAGGTATCGTGGTCCGTCAGGGCGATGACGTCGAGGTCGGCTTGGAAGGCCTTCATCACCAGGGTCGTCGGAGTATCGGTGCCGTCCGAGACGCGCGAGTGGGTGTGCAGGTCGATTCTCATGGCCCTCATCCTAGGGAACTGCTCCCACGTTTTCGTGGGGAGGGCCATATGTCTCACCACCAGTACCCTTGATGACATGGACCTGGATTACACCCACACCTATGCCGCCGATCCCCAGCGGGTCGTCGGCCTCCTCCGCAACGCAGACTTCATCGCCGACGTGGCCCGCCACGCAGGCGCCACCGAGCATTCCGTCGACATCACCGACGAGGCCTCGACGCTGACGATGTCGCTGCCCGTGCCCGCCTCGATCGCCAAGTTCGTCGGCTCGACGATGAAGCTGAAGCAGGTCTTCCGCTTCGGTGAGCCCGCCGCCGATGGCAGCATCCGCGGCACGGTGGACGTGGACGTGCCGGGCATGCCTGTTGACGTCAACGCCAACGCCGCCATGCTTCCGCAGGGTGACGGCACCACGCAGGGCCGCTACACCGGTGACCTGAAGGTCAAGATCCCGCTCGTGGGCAAGAAGGTCGAGTCCCAGGTCGAGCCCTACATCCGCCAGGCCTTCGCCGGCCTCGAGCGTCGCGCGGCCGACTGGCTCAGCCGCTGACCCATCCGGCGGGCCTCAGCCGGCCTTGCTGGCTGAGGCCTCCTCGCGACGCTTCTTCGCCGCGTCCACCGAGGCCTTGAGCGCGGCCATGAGGTCGACGACGTCGCCCGTGGGCGCCGACGTGTCGGCCTGGTCCGGCACCTCGACGCCGGAGAGCTTCGCCTCGACCACCTCGAGCAGCGCCTCCCGGTACGAATCGGTGTAGGCCTCGGGGTCGAACTCCCCCTCCAACTGCGCGATGAGCAGCTTGGCCATCTCGATCTCGGCGTCGGAGATCTTCACCTCGTCAGACGGGGCCGCGAACTCGCCATCGCGCAACTCGTCCGGCCAGTACATGGTGTGCATCAGCAGCAGGTCGTCCTTGGCGCGGATCAGCGCCAGCGACTCGCGGCTGCGCAGCGCCACCTTCACCACCGCGACCTTGTCCTCCTTGGCCAGCGCCTCGCGCAGCAGGACGTAGGGCTTCTGGCCGGCCTGCTCGGCCTCCAGGAAGTAGGTGCGCTGGAAGAACGTGGGGTCCACCTCGTGCTCGTCGACGAACTGGACCACGTCGACGCTCTTGAGCGTGGTCAGTGGGAGGTTCGAGAAGTCCTCATCCGTGAGGATCGCCATGCGGCCGTCGGTGGCCTCGTAGCCCTTCGCGATGTCGGCGAACTGGACCACCTCGCCGCACTTCTCGCAGACGCGTTGGTAGCGGATCCGCCCGCCGTCGCTGGAGTGGACCTGACGGAAGCTGATGTCCTTGTCCTCGGTGGCGCCGTAGAGCTTCACTGGGATGGAGACGAGCCCGAACGAGATCGAGCCCTTCCAGATGGAGCGGGGCATGTCAGTTGCCTCCTTGGTATTCGACCTTGTCGTTCCACAACAGGTCGTGGTTCTCCAGCAACTCCTGGACCTGCGGTTGGCCCCAAGCCTGGTCGATGGTCAGGCCCTTGGCGATCGCCGCGGCATCCGCGACGTCGACCCCGGGTTCCTCCGCGAACCACGAGATCATCGCGGACGGTGCGCACTGCCTCAGCACGACCTGCCCGTTGGCGGGGTCGACACCCTTCTCGAGCTGGCCCTCGTCGACCTCTGCGACGACGACGATCCGCTCGCCGTGGGCGGACAGGCCGGCCACCGAGGCGAGCACCATGGCGGCGTGTTCAGCGTCCTCCATCTGGTCCTCGTCGTACTCCAGTTCGGCGAGCAGTTCGGGCGTGACCGTGTACGCGGTGCGGTCGACGACGGGCGGGCGGCCGGCGAAGACGCCGAGCTCCGACGAGGCGATGGGGATGAACACCAGTTGCTTCACGTTGCCAGCCTAGTGCCGCGGAGGTGAGACGGCGAGGGTCCGCGTGCTCACACCACTCAAAATGGGGGTAGGTTCGAAGTCGCCATGAAGATCCTGCTGCGCCTTCTCGTGTCCCTGTTCGCCGCCGTCGCGCTGGTCGCCTGTGGCGGGCCCGCGCCCGCACCCCCGCAGACGGTGGAGCTGACCATCCCGGACCCGCCCGGCGCCACGCAGCGCATCGAACTTCCGCTCGGCGCCGAGGTCACCATGCGGATCACCACCGCGATCGACGACCACGCCCACCTCCACGGCTATGAACTCGAGGAGTACACGGTGGCCGGCGAGACCATCGAGTGGGTGTTCACCGCCAACATGGCCGGCACGTACGAGCTCGAGTCGCACACCACCGATTCCATCTGGGCCGACGTGGTCGTGTCATGATCCCCCTGCACGGGATCGCCTCACGCTCGGACCTGCCACTCCCCTTCGAGTTGGTCGTCGCGGGCGGCGCCGTCGTCCTGATCGTTACGTTCTGGGTGGCGCTGTTCGCCTGGAAGCGCTCGAAGTACCGGGATCTCAAGGGCCGCGAGATGCCGCGGCTCACCCGATTCGTCGACTCCCCCGCGTTCTCCCGCACTCTGCGCATCATCGTGGGCGCGGTGTGGCTGCTGATGGCAGTGTCGCTGTTCTTCGGCGTGGACCGCATCGACAATCCCGTCCTGGGCTTCGTCTACGTGCTGCTCTGGGTGGGTCTGGTCCCCATCGCGCTACTCTTCGGCAACGTCTACCGTCGCACCAACCCGCTGCGCCTGCTCCTGCGCTGGCGTGGTGCGACCGCTCCCGCCCCGTTCCAGTCGACCGCATCGGTGCTCCCCGCGGCGCTGGCGCTCATGGTGTTCCTCTACCTGGAACTGGTGCAGCCCGGCGGCGCCACGGTGCCCGTGGTGCGCTGGTTCGCCATCGCCTGGGTGCTGTGGGTTGTGGGCGGCGCCCTGTTGCGCGGCCAGCGCTGGATCCAGCAGGCGGACCCCTTCGAGGCGTATTCGCGGACGGTGGCGCACATGTCGCCGTGGGCGCGCAACGAGCGCGGCGTCATCATGTGGACCAACCCGCTGCGCAACCTGGCCTCGTGGCGCGTCCCGAAGCACCTCGCCCTGCTCACCTGCATCCTGCTGGGTGGCACCCTGTTCGACGCCCTGTCGAACACTGCCTGGTGGGTGCGGGGCACGCAGCACCTCGAGGGCTGGCTGTGGCCCGTGAGCGCCCTGGGCATGTTCGCCTCGATGGGTGTGGTCTACGGCCTCTTCTGGCTCGGTACCCGCCCGTACAAGGGCCTCACGATGGATGCTCTGGCCCCCGGCCTTGTGCCGCTGGTCGTGGGCTACGCGCTGTCGCACTACGGGACGATGCTCTATCTGGAGGGCCAGCGCACGCTGATCCGCTTCAGCGACCCGCTGGGCAACGGCGCCAACCTGTTCGGCACCATCGACCTGGCCCCGAGCACGACGATGTTCATGTTCCCGACCTTCATCGCCGTGGTCCAGGTGCTCCTCATCGTCGGCGGCCACGCCCTTGGCGTGCTGGTGACCCACGACATCGCCCTGCGCACCGCCCCCAGCGGCGCGAAGGTGCACCTGCCGCTGCTCGGCATGATGGTGGTCTTCACCATGGGCGGCCTGCTCCTGATGTTCGGAGGCTGAGTGGGGCGCAGCTCGTTCGCCACCCGGCCAGTAGGGCCGCCGCGCTGGCGATCGCCGTCGTCACCGTCAGCCAGGCCTTGGTCCTGATCGTGCGGGGCACCCACCCGTTCGGTGCGGGCAACGTCAACATCAACGACCTGTGGCACCAA
>DURG01000142.1 GCA_012837465.1 Propionibacterium sp.
AGCAGTTCGGTGAGGTCGGTGGGCCGCGTCGTATCGCGATCGTGGGCAAGCCCAACGTCGGCAAGTCGTCGCTGCTGAACAAGATGGCCGGCGAGAACCGTGTGGTCGTCTCCGACGTGTCCGGCACCACCGTCGACCCGGTCGACGAGATCGTCGAGATCGGCGGCCAGGTGTATCGCCTCATCGACACCGCCGGCATCCGCAAGCGGGTCAAGGAGGCCTCCGGCCACGAGTACTACGCCTCGCTGCGCACCCAGGCCGCGATCGAGCGGGCCGAGGTGTGCGTGATGGTCATCGACTCGTCCGAGCCGGTGTCGGACCAGGACCTGCGCATCCTCAGCAACATCGAGGAATCCGGCCGCGCCCTGGTCATCGCGTTCAACAAGTGGGACCTGACCGACGAGGAGCGCCGCTTCTACCTGGACCGCGAGATCGACCGTGACCTCCAGGCCTGGAAGTGGGCGCCCACCATCAACATCTCGGCCCTCACCGGCCGCAACGTCGACAAGCTCAGCAGGGCGATCGAGGCTGCCGCCGCCGGCTGGGAGACCCGCGTCTCCACCGGCAAGCTCAACGCCATGCTGGGGCGCCTCACGGCCTCGCACCCGCACCCGGTGCGCAGCGGAAAGCAGCCCAGGATCCTGTTCGGCACGCAGGCGCAGAACTGCCCGCCCACGTTCATCCTGTTCACCAGCGGGAAGATGGACGACACCTACGTGCGCTACGTGGAGCGCAGGCTCCGCGAGGAGTTCGGCTTCGAGGGCACGCCGGTGCACGTCTCGGTGCGCGCCCGCGAGAAGCGCAAGGACCGTAGCTGACCCCAGGCTGGCCGAGACTGGCCCCTGAGCGTCGCGCCCCGCGCGGCGACGAAGGGCCCCCGCAGCGTGACCATGACCTCAACCACCTTGGTTGGGGTGTCCGACCGGCTGCGGGCCCTCGCCGTTCGCTGGCGCTCACGCTCAGGGACCAGTGCCTCCATACCCCCGTACTCCTTCTGGGGAGTGGAGCGATATCCTCACCCCGGAGGCGATGACACAGATGGGTAACCGTGACTTCCGGATCGAACCGCTGCGACTCACACCACGCGAGCAGATCCGACGCTACCGCACGCTCGCGGGCGCGCACGTCATCAACATGCGCAACCTCTGGCCGGTTCCGTCGGACTATGCGGGTCTGAGGCAGTCGTGGGCCAAGGATCTCGTCGCGGGCATCACGGTCGGCGTCGTCGCGTTGCCATTGGCCCTCGGCTTCGGCGTCGCCTCCGGCGCAGGTGCTGCGGCTGGCCTGATCACCGCCATCGTGGCTGGGCTCGTCGCAGCGATCTTCGGCGGCTCGCACCTCCAGGTCTCCGGCCCCACCGGCGCCATGACCGTGGTGCTCCTACCCGTGATCGCGAAGTACGGCCTCGGCGTCGTGCCCCTGCTCGCCATCCTCGGTGGCATCATCGTGGTCGGGATGGCGCTCACGGCGGTGGGCAGGTCGGTCGAGTTCATTCCGTTCCCGGTGGTGGAGGGGTTCACCATGGGCATCGGGGTGATCATCGCGCTGCAACAGGTGCCCCTGATCCTCGACGCCCCGCGCGGGACGTCGGAATCGACGTTGATGGCGGCCTGGCAGTCCTTCCAGCAGGCGGACTGGAGCCACGCTTGGCTGCCCCTCACGGTGGCGGTGGCGGTGATCGTGATGCACCTGATCGGCTTCAAGCTCGTGCCCAAGTGGCCCTTGTCGCTGATCGCGATCGTCATCGCCACGGTCGCCGTCGTGCTGCTGCCCATCAGCGTGGACACCATCGGGGCCCTCCCCACCGGGCTACCCTCCCCGCAGTTGCCCGCGTTCACCCTCGGCATGCTCCAGGACCTCGCCGGCCCGGCGCTGGCGATCGCGGCGCTGGCGTCCCTCGAGTCGCTGCTGTCCGCCCGGGTCGCCGACGGCATGCGCCCGGACCTCACCGACACCAATCCGGACCGTGAGCTGATGGGCACCGGCCTGTCCAACATCGCGTCCGGGCTCTTCGGCGGCCTGCCCGCCACGGGTGCCATCGCGCGCACCGCGGTCAACGTCCGCTCCGGGGCCCGGACCAGACTCTCAGCCGTGACCCATGCGGTGGTCCTGCTCGTCGTCATGCTGCTGCTGGCCCCGATCGTCGCGACCGTGCCGATGGCTGCGCTCGGCGGCGTGCTGCTCGTCACAGCCGGCCGCATGCTGAACCTGCGCCTCGGGCGCACGATGCTGACCGTCACGCGGGCGGACCGCAACACCTTCCTGCTGACCTTCGGCGCCACCGTCCTGCTGGACCTCGTCGCAGCCGTGCTGCTCGGCCTGCTCATGGCCGGGGTGATGAGCCTGCGGCACATGGCCACCTACTCCGTGGTCGCCCGCCAGAACCTGCCGACGAGCACGGCGGAGGGGGTCGTCGACTGGACCCGGGAGCAGGAACACCTGCGCGATGCCGTCGCGATCTTCCGGGTGGACGGCGCGCTGTTCTACGGCAACTCCCAGCGCTTCATCGACGAGGTCAACGACCTCGACCACGACACCGCAGCAGTCATCATCCGCTGCCACCAGATGCGCATCCTGGACGCGTCGGGTGCAGTGGCGCTGGACGGGGCACTGAGACGGTTGCGCCGCCGCAAGATCCTCTACGTGATCCAGGGCATGAACACCACCCAGCGCCGCACCTCCATCATGATGGGGGCCACCGAGGAACGGCACCATGTGAAGGAACTCTCGGAGGCACTCGGCTGGATCGACCACGAGCTGCGCACGGGCAAGGTGGGCTAGGAGCCCCGGGCATCAGGATCCGAGGAGTTCGTACTCCATCTCAGGGGTGTTCTTGATGGTGTCGGAGACGGGACAGTATATGGACGCGACGGGCGGGGTGTCGTCTCCCGATGTGCCAACTAGGCCAAGAGGCGCTAAGCTATCCGAGTTGCTTCGAGCAACGGCGGGCTGTGGCGCAGCTTGGTAGCGCACTACACTGGGGGTGTAGGGGTCGCAGGTTCAAATCCTGTCAGCCCGACCAGCAAAGGGCCTTGTCAACCGGACACCGGTGGGACGAGGCCCTTTTCTCATGACCACCCGGAGCTAAGCGCTTGTCCGGGGCAGCTACGTTGGACGGTACGAATCCGAAAGGAAACACCGTGACCAAAGGAACCTGTCCCTTCCATCGCCTCGGCGACAACGTCGATCTCCTGAAGGATGGCTACCTGTTCGCCCGGAAGCAGCGCGAGCAGCGTGGCGGTACGCACGACGACGGGCCGCTGTGGCTGCGCCTCCTCCTGCGCCCAACCCTGCTGGTGC
>DURG01000143.1 GCA_012837465.1 Propionibacterium sp.
ATGGGCGTCGGGGTGCCCGCGGGGTGGTCCCCGCCGTCGAGTTGGCCGACGAGGTGGGCTAGCAGCGGGGTGACGACGGCCATCGTGTCGCGCACGCCGCCCGTCGAGCCGGGGGCATTGATCACCACGGCGCGTCGGGCGTCCTCGAAGGACACCACGCCCGCGACTCCGCGGCTGAGCAGCGCCATCGGCGTGTGCTCCGCGCCCCTGCGGCGCACCTCCTCCATCAGGCCGGGCACCTCGTAGTCGACGAGTTCGCTGGTGACGTCGACCGTCACGTCGCGCGGGCTGACCCCGGTGCCGCCGGTGGTGACCACGACGCGGGCACCCTGCGTCACCGCCGTCCAGATGGCCAGCCGGATCTGCTCCGCATCGTCCGGCACCACGACCCGATCCGCGACGGTGAAGCCGGCCCCGGTCAGCGCATCCGCCGCGATCGGGCCGGAACGATCCTCGTAGACCCCGTCGGAGGCGCGGTCGGAGCAGGTGATGACGGCTGCGGCGTGGCTCATGGGCTCAGGCTAGGGCATGACCAACAAAGTTGGACCAACTCCGTCACCGTGGCCCGGGGGCCGTGGGATAGGGTCACGTCCATGACGCAGCGCCTGGCCCTCCTCGTGGCCGGCGCTGCCCTCATCCTCCCGCTCGCCGCGTGCTCGCCCGCCCCTGACGGGCCCACCGTGTTCGCCGCCTCGTCGCTCAGCGGCGTGTTGCCGGGGATCGAACCCGAGGCCAGCTACTCCTTCGACGGCTCGTCCGGCCTCGTCGACCAGATCGCGGGCGGCGCCCCCGCCGACGTGTTCGCCTCTGCGGATCAGCGCACCATGGAGCGCGCCGTCTCGGAGGGCCTCATCGACGGCGAACCGCGGATGTTCGCCACCAACCACCTCGTGCTCATCGTTGCCAAGGACAACCCGGCGGGCGTGACCGGCTTCGACGCGTCCCTCGACGGCGTGAAGCTGGTCGTGTGCGCCACAGAGGTGCCGTGCGGGGCCGCCACCCAGCGGCTGGCGGAGGCCAACGGGCTGACGCTCATGCCCGTGTCCGAGGAGACCAAGGTCGCCGACGTACTCGGCAAGGTCGTCTCGGGCGAGGCGGATGCGGGGCTCGTCTACGCCACCGATGCGGCCGGCTCCGACGCCGTTGAGGCCATCGACGTGCCCGGCGCCGAGGATGACCCCAACACCTACTGGGTCGCCGTCGTCAAGGGAGCCGCCCACGCCGAGGCCGCCCGCGCGTACGTGGACAGCCTCGTGGGCGAATGGGGCGACGACCTCCAGCACTTCGGGTTCGGGCCGCCACTATGAGCATCCCACGCTGGGCCTGGGTGCCGTTCGGGGTGGCGCTGGCGCTGCTGGCCGTCCCCATCCTGGGGCTGCTCGTCCGCGCTCCCTGGACCCGCCTGCCTGAACTCCTGACCTCCGAGAGAGCGCTCGACGCGCTCGGCCTCAGCCTCGCCAGCTGCGTAGTCTCCACCCTCCTCGTCCTCATCATCGGGACGCCGACGGCGTTGGTGCTGGCCCGCTCGACGGGGCGGTGGACCGGCTGGGTGCGCACGCTCGTGACCGTGCCCATGGTGCTGCCGCCGGTCGTCGCCGGCCTGGCCCTGCTGACCACGCTCGGCCGCCGCGGCCTCCTCGGCCAGCACCTGTCCGTAGTGGGCATCGAGATCGGCTTCACCACCGCGGCCGTCGTCGTCGCGCAGACCTTCGTCGCGCTCCCGTTCCTCGTGGTCTCGCTGGAGGGCGCCATCCGCACCGCCGGGGGCGACTACGAGCGCGCCGCGGCCCACCTCGGGGCCAGCCCCACCCGCACGTTCCTCACCGTGACCATGCCGGTGCTCGCTCCGGCAGTCGCCAGCGGCACCGCCCTCGCGTTCGCCCGCGCGCTGGGGGAGTTCGGCGCCACCCTCACCTTCGCCGGCTCGCTGCAGGGCGTCACCCGCACGCTGCCGCTCGAGATCTACCTCCTCCGCGAGACCGACACCGACCTCGCGCTCGCGCTGGCCGTGGTGCTGCTCGCCGTGGCCGCGGTCATCGTCGGGCTGTCCCAACGGCTGAGGGGCGCCCATGGCTGACGCGGTGCGGATCGACGCGACGGTGGCCGCCCGCGGCCTCGACCTCGCGGTCGGCATCCCCGAGGGCCGGACGGTCGCGGTCGTGGGGCCGAACGGGGCGGGCAAGTCCAGCCTCATCGAACTCATCGCCGGCGGGCTGCTGCCCGACACCGGCACCGTCAGCCTCCGCGGGCGCGAACTGTCCTCACCGAAGCGGGCCGTGCCCATGCACCAACGCCCCTTCGGCCACCTGGAGCAGCGCGCGCTCCTCTTCCCGCACCTCTCGGTGCTCGACAACGTGGCCTTCGGCCCTCGCGCTCGTGGCGTCTCGAAGCAAGCGGCCCGCCAGCGGGCCCGGGCCGAACTCGAGGCCGTCGGCCTGGCCGGCCTCGCAGGGCGCCGCCCGTCGCAACTGTCCGGCGGGCAGGCGCAGCGCGTCGCCCTGGCTCGGGCGCTGGCCATCGACCCCGAGGTGGTGCTCCTCGATGAGCCCTTCGCCGCGCTGGACGCCACCGTCACCCCCGAACTGCGCCGCCTGCTCCGTGCGCGACTCCGTGGCCTCACCGCACTGCTCGTCACCCACGACTTCCTCGACGTGGTGGCGCTGGCCGACCACGCCGTCGAACTGGATCGGGGCTCGGTCGTGGGGGAGGGACCCGTCGAGGCCATGGCGCAGAGCCCGGCCACCGAGTTCCTCGCCGGGTTCGTGGGCCTCAACCTGCTGCGCGGCGAGGCGCTCGACGGCGAACTTGCCCTGGGCGGCGGGGTCGCCGTCGCGGGGCTCGCGGAGGGCGACCTGCCCGACGGTGAGGCGCGCGCCGTCTTCCCTCCCACCGCCGTTTCGGTGTTCCGGGCGGCGCCGCACGGTTCACCGCGCAACGAGTTGCCCGCCGTCGTCGAGGGGATCGAGGACCGCTGGCCGGTGCAGCGGGTGACGCTGAACGTGGCGGGACAGCGGCTGGCCGCCGACCTCACCCCCGGCGCCGTGCGCGAACTCGGGCTCGCGAGGGGCGACCACGTGGTGGCGGTGTTGAAGGCCACGCAGGTGTCCCTGCACCGCGGCTAGTCGGGAACGATGACGCCGTCGAGGAGTCGGACGACGCGGTCGGCGCGCTGCATCAGCAACGGGTCGTGCGTGGACACGATCGTGGCGATCCCCAGCTCGTGGGTGAGCTCGACGATGAGGTCCATGATCGTGGCCGCGGTCTCGGAATCGAGCTGACCGGTGGGTTCGTCGGCGATGAGGATGTCCGGGCGGCCCACGAGGGCCCGCGCCACGCCCACCCGCTGCTGCTGACCTCCGGAGAGCTCGTACGGGCGCTGCTTGGCGTGCCGGGCGAGCCCGACGCGCTCCAGCATCGCGGCGACCCGTTCATCTCGCTCCCTCGCGGCCGTGGCGACCAGGCGCAGCGGGACCTCCACGTTCTCCGCGGCCGAGAGCACCGGCACCAGGCCGAAGCTCTGGAACACGTAGCCGATCCGCTCGCGGCGGGTGGTGAGCACCTCGGCCTCGGGCAACTCGCTCAGCACCCGCCCGTCTTCGAGCACCACCTCGCCGCCCGTGGGCCGGTCCAACCCGCCGAGCAGGTTGAGCAGTGTGGTCTTCCCCGAGCCCGAGGGCCCGGTCACCACCGTCAACTGCCCGGCGTGCGCCTCGATGCTGACGCCGTCGAGCGCGTGGACGGCGGTCTCGCCCTCACCGAACACGCGGGTCAGGCCCCGCCCTGCCACCCGTGCGGTCATCGCCGTGCCTCCTCGTCATCGGCCGCGCCCCGGCGCGCAGCCTGTTCGTTGGGCCAGACCCCGACGTGGCCGGATTCCCGGGTGACGCGCACGCGGTCGTGCAATCCGAGGTCCTCCACGTGGGTGGCGGGCAGTTGCAGGCGGCCGTTGCGGTCGATGACCGAGTACTCCTCGGCGATCTGGCGCTCGGTGCCGTCGGCGTCGTGCACGGTGCGGCGCAGCACCTCGGTGGAGGTGCGGCCGTCGCGGATCTGGACTGTGCGGGCCACGTGGTCGCTGACCGTCGGGTCGTGCGTCACGATCAGCACGGTGGTGCCGAGCTCGGCTGCGGCCGCACGCATGATGTCGAGCACCGCGGCCGAGTTCTCCTCGTCGAGCTCGCCGGTGGGTTCGTCCGCGAGCAGCACGGCGGGTGAGTTGGCCAGCGCCGTGGCGATCGCGACGCGCTGCTGCTGGCCTCCCGACATCTCACTGGGGCGTCGGCCTGCGACGCCTCCCACCTCGAGGAGGTCGAGCAGTTCGTGGGCGCGGGCGCGGCGATCCTTCCGGTTGGCGATCACCATCGGCAGGGCCACATTCTCCTCGGCCGTCAGGAACGGCAGGAGGTTGCGGGAGGTCTGCTGGAACACGAAGCCGACGGTGTGGCGCCGAAAATCGATGCGCTGGCGGCGGTTCATCGTGCCCAGGTCCTGCCCCGCGACCCGGGCTCGCCCGCCGGTGGGTTTGTCGAGCCCCGAGAGGATGTTGAGCAGCGTCGACTTGCCGGAGCCCGAGGCGCCGATGACGGCCACGACCTCGCCTGGGTCGACGGTGAGGCTCAGCCCCTGCAGCGCCTGCACCTCGATGCCCTCGGTGACGTGGATGCGCACCAGGTCCTCGCACCAGATGTCGGGGCCTGAGTGGGTGCGCTCGGCGGCGGGTACCGCCCGCCTGGCGGTGGTCGGTTCGGTCATCTCTGTTCTCCGATCCTGAGTTCCTGGGCGACGTAGGTGCGTCCCGCGAGCCACGACATGACCGCGACGGCCAGCGCCATCGTGGCGATCAGCGCGCCCAGCACGACGGCGAGCGAGGGCCAGTGCAGGTGCAGTTGGGGGACGTGCTCGCCGCCGGTGAGCACGGTGAAGTCGAGGCCGTTGAGCATGAGCCACGCCAGCGCGATGCCGAGGCTCACGCCCACCAGCAGCGCGAGCACGATGGCCGGGCCCACCTCCCACGCGGTGAGGCCGCGCAGCTGTCCGGGCCGCAGCCCGAACGTGCGGAGGACGGCGGCCAGGTGGTTGCGTTCCCGCCCGGACAGGAGTTGCGAGCCGATCACGCCCAGCGCCATGAGTGCGACGGTGGCCCCGGCCAGGATCAGGAACGCGCGCGTGAGCCCGTCGACGGTCTGGGAATCGCGCAGCGTCTCGAGTTGCGCCGCGACGTCGGTCACCCGGGAGTTGGGCACCTGCAGCGCAACCCGCTCGGCGACTTCACGGATGTCCGCCCCGGGGTCGACGGCGATGAGCGCGGCGTTGGAGGTCGGGGCCTGTTGCGTCCAGCGTGTCACGTCGGCCAGCACCCACGCCGAACCGTAGCTGCCCCCGGGGAGGTTCTCGAGCGACGCGACGACGGGCACGGAGCCCAGCCCCGGCACCGTGGCGGAGGCCGCCGTGTCGGCCAGCTCGCCTCCCAGCAGCACGGACGCCTCGTCGAACAGCGAGGGGGGCACCGGGGAGCCCTCCGGGAGTGGGCGGTAGACGTCGACGATCTCGGGATCGGCCAGCAGCAGGCGGGCCCAGACCTCCTCGCCGTCGAGCTCCAGCTTGGCGTTGTCCGCGGCGTCGTAGATGCGGGCGACTGCCGCCACGCCGTCGATGCCGCGCAACTCCTCGACCCGCGGATCCGTCATCCGGGGCCCGCTGACGCGCACGTGCGAGCCGTTGGCTTCCCACACGGCGCGCTCGGTGCCGGTGGTGATCGTGCCCAGCAGCGTGGCGCCCATGACGGCCAGCGTGGTGCCCAGTAGGACCGTGATGATCGGGATGACGCCGCC
>DURG01000144.1 GCA_012837465.1 Propionibacterium sp.
AGTTCACGCCCAAGATCGGCTACCCGGTCAAGTGGCGCGACTACTCCGCCCTCAGCGTCAACCCCGGCGACCTCATCGCCAACGTGCTGGCGGCCAGCTCGTTCGAGCTCGACTACATGCTCGAGCGCATCGGAGGCCCCGTCGACCAGGACGAGTGGCAGATGTACCCGCAGACGGTCAACGCCTATTACCACCCGCTGCGCAACGAGATCGTCTTCCCGGCCGCCATCCTGCAGCCGCCGTTCTTCAACGCCGAGGCCGATGACGCGGTCAACTACGCCGCCATCGGAGCGGTGATCGGCCACGAGATCGGCCACGGCTTCGACGACAAGGGCAGCACGTGCGACGGCGACGGCCGCCTGCGCGACTGGTGGCAGCCGGCGGACCGCGAAGCCTTCGAGGCGCTCGCCAAGCGGCTCATCGACCAGTACGACGGCCTCTCCCCCGAGGGAGTCGACGGCACCGTCAACGGCGAGCTCACCGTCGGGGAGAACATCGGCGACCTCGGCGGCCTGGGCATCGCCTACGACGCCTGGCTACTGGCCGGCGGCGACCCGAACGGCGAGGAGGTCGACGGCCTCACCCCGGCGCAGCGCTTCTTCATGGGCTGGGCGCAGGCGTGGCGCGGCAAGCGCCGCCCCGAGGCCGCCCAGATGCTGCTGTCGGTGGACCCGCACTCGCCCAACGAGTTCCGGTGCAACCAGATCGTGCGCAACCTGGCCCCGTTCTACGAGGCCTTCGGCGTGACCGAGGACGACGGGCTCTGGCTCGCACCTGAGGAGCGCGTGACCATCTGGTGAGCCAGCGTGGGAGCGAATCTCACCAGCCCCCATCGGATCCACCATCACCCCCAGTCAGCCCCGTTTGAGCCACTTAGAGATCGCTCTCAAAATCTCATTTTGGTAACGAACGGGGCTGACTGCTTGACACACCCCCGGAACAGGCGCACAGTGGGTGAAATGAGAGCGCTCACAAAGGGTGCTCTGGACATGACGAAGGAGTCATCGTGAAGCGTTCCATCGCTTTGGTAAGCGTGCTGGCCTTGAGCCTGGCCGCCTGTTCCGCAGACGACGCCCCGGACGACAACGGCACCGCCGCGCCCGCGGGTGACGAGAAGATCACCCTCCGCGTGGCCACGTTCAACGAGTTCGGCTACGAGGAACTGCTGCAGGAGTACATGGATGCCAACCCCAACGTGACGGTCGAGCACAAGAAGGCCGCCACCACGGATGAGGCCCGCGACAACCTGAACACCCGCCTCGCCGCAGGCTCTGGCCTCTCGGACATCGAGGCCGTCGAGGTCGACTGGCTGCCCGAGCTCATGCAGTACGCCGACAAGTTCGTCGACCTGAAGCACGACGACGTCGCCGGCCGCTGGCTGGACTGGAAGGAAGCCTCCGCCACCACCGCCGACGGCCAGCTCATCGGCTACGGCACCGACATCGGCCCCGAGGCCGTGTGCTACCGGGCAGACCTGTTCGAGGCCGCAGGCCTCCCCTCGGATCGCGAAGAGGTCGCGGCACTGCTCGAGGGCGGCTGGGACACCTACTTCTCCGTCGGCCAGGACTTCGTGGCAAACTCCGACGCCGCCTGGTACGACTCCTCCGATGCCACCTTCCAGGGCATGGTCAACCAGGTCGCCACCCCGTTCGAGAACGAGGACGGCACCCCCATCCCGCTGGCCGACAACACCGAGATCAAGGCCATCTACGACCAGATCATGCAGGCCAAGGAAGACGGCCTCTCCGCGGGCTACGCCCAGTGGAGCGAGGACTGGACCGCAGCCTTCCAGAACGACGGCTTCGCCACGATGCTGTGCCCCGGCTGGATGATGGGCGTCATCGAGGGCAACTCGGCCGGCGTGACCGGCTGGGACGTCGCCGACGTCTTCCCCGGCGGTGGCGGCAACTGGGGCGGCTCGTTCCTGACCGTCCCCGAGCAGTCCGAGCACCCCGAGGCCGCCCGCGAGCTGGCCGCGTGGCTGACCGCTCCCGAGCAGCAGATCAAGGCCTTCGTGTCGAAGGGCACCTTCCCCTCGCAGGTCGAGGCCCTCGACAGCGATGAACTCATGGCGCAAACCAACGAGTTCTTCAACAACGCCCCCGTCGGTGAGATCCTCGCCAACCGGGCGGCCGCCGTCGACGTGACCCCCTTCAAGGGCCCGAACTACTTCTCGATCCGCGCCACCGTGACCGACGCCCTCAACCGCGTCGAGTCGGGCACCG
>DURG01000145.1 GCA_012837465.1 Propionibacterium sp.
CGACCCCACCTTCACCACGACGCGTTGCGCGTCGCTGACCGCTGCCCTACTAGCCATCGCCTTCCATCTCCGCCTTGGCGGCATGGTACTCCGCATCGAGCTGGCGCCGGCGCGCGACTGCGGGCCGCTGAGACTCGAAGCGGTTGTCCTCGCCGCGACGACCGAGGGCCTCGGCACCGATGTCGATCTGCGGCGCAAAGTCGAAGACCACCGGGTTGTCCCCCGAGCCGATGGCGACGGCGTCCCCCGGCTCAGCACCGAGTTCGAGTAGCTTGGCCTCGATGCCGATCCGGTTCAGCCGGTCCGCGAGGTAGCCCACCGCCTCTGCGTTGTTGAAATCGGTCTGCCTGATCCAGCGTTCGGGCTTGTCACCGCGCACGCGCCAGACGAAGCCGCCGTCGCCGTCGCCCTTGCGTGCGATCGTGAACTCTTCCTGGGTGCCCTTGCGACGGGCGACGGGCGTGGGCCGGATGACCGGCTTCGGGGTGGCCTCAGGCAGCGCGGCCCGGCGTGCTGCGACGATCTCAGCCATCCTGAACTTCAGCTCGTTCAGGCCCTCTCCGGTCTTGGTCGAGATCTCGAAGATGGGCAGGCCCAGCTTTTCCAGTTCGGGCCGGGAGATCTCGGCGAGGTCCCGTGCGTCGGGCAGGTCCATTTTGTTCAGTGCGATGAGGCGCACCCGGTCCTCGAGGCCACCGTGGGCCTCCAGTTCTCCCTCGATGACCTCCAGGTCAGTGAGCGGGTCGCGGCCGGGCTCGTAGGTACCCAGGTCGATGACGTGGACGATCGCCTGACAGCGCTCGATGTGGCGCAGGAAGTCGAAGCCGAGGCCCTTGCCCTCGCTGGCCCCCTCAATGAGGCCGGGCACGTCGGCGACGGTGTAGGTCACGTCGCCGGCGACGACCACGCCGAGGTTCGGGATGAGGGTGGTGAACGGGTAGTCGGCGATCTTGGGCCGCGCCCGCGAGATGGCCGCGATCAGGGACGACTTGCCGGCCGACGGGAAGCCCACGAGGCCCACGTCGGCGACCACCTTGAGCTCGAGTTGGACGACGCGGGAGTCGCCCTCCTCGCCCAGCAGGGCGAAGCCGGGGGCCTTGCGCGCTGCATTGGCGAGTGCGGCGTTGCCGAGGCCGCCCTTGCCACCCTGGGCGACGACGAACTCCTCGCCCGGCTCGGTGAGGTCGGCGAGGATCTCGCCCGTCTCGGCGTCGGAGACGATCGTGCCGGTGGGCACGTCGAGGACGAGGTGGTCGGCCTTGGCGCCGTGCTGGTTGTCGCCGCGGCCGGGCTCGCCGTTGGCGGCCTTGCGCAGTGACTGGCGGTGGTAGTCCACCAGCGTCGAGAGCGAGTCGTCGACGCGCAGGATCACAGAACCGCCGTCACCGCCGTTGCCGCCATCGGGGCCGCCCAGCGGCTTGAACTTCTCGCGGTGCACGGAGGCGCAGCCGTGCCCACCGTTGCCGGCCTGCACGGTGAACTTGACGCGGTCGACGAAGGAGGGGATGGCCACGGTGGGCTCCAATCTCAGGGACGATGTAGTCGAAAATAGCAAGAACGGCCCCGGAGGGCCGTTCTCGAAAGTGTCAGCTGCCTGTTCAGGCGTCGATGATGTTGACGACGCGACGGCCACGCTTCTGGCCGTACTGCACCTCGCCCGCGACGAGCGCGAAGAGGGTGTCGTCCTTGCCACGGCCAACGCCGTCGCCGGGGTGGAAGTAGGTGCCGCGCTGGCGCACGAGGATCTCGCCCGCACCGACGACCTGACCACCGAAGCGCTTCACGCCGAGGCGCTGAGCGTTCGAGTCACGACCATTGCGCGTGGAAGACGCGCCCTTCTTAGTTGCCATCTCTACTCTCCTCAGGCCTTGATGTCGGTGACCTTGACCTGGGTGTACCGCTGGCGGTGACCCTGGCGCTTCTTGTAGCCGGTCTTGTTCTTGTACTTCATGATCCGAATCTTCGGACCCTTGGACTCGCCAACGACTTCGGCGGTGACGGACACCTTGTCGAGGGACTTGGCATCAGAGGTGATCTTGTCGCCGTCGACCAGCAGCAGCGGCTGCAGGGTGACGGTACCGCCGACCTCTTCGGACACCAGGTCGATGTCCAGGACGTCGCCGACAGCAACCTTGTGCTGACGACCACCGTTGCGCACGATCGCGTACACGACTGACCTACCTTCTTGGTTCTCAGATGAAAGTTCTGGGTGCCCATCCCGACAGTTGCCAGGGGGCAAAGCACCGATGGACTACTTTACGTGCTCGGGGCCAACGGGTCAAACCGAAGGCCCTTCGATACACCCGCTCGTTCCTCGCGGGCACTCAGGGGGCGGCTAGGTGGTGACCACCACGGGCACGATCATGGGCCGACGGCGCAGCCTGCGCGAGATCCACTGCCCCACCGCGCGGCGGGTCACCTGCTGTAGCCGCGAGGTGTCGTCGACGCCGTCGCGCATGGCCTCGAGCAGGGCGGTCTCGACGCGGGAGCGGGCCTCGTCGAACGCGCTGAGGTCCTCCGCCAGCCCCCGGAAGTGGATCTCCGGGCCCGTGACGATGGAGCGGTTGTGCAGGTCCACGACCGTGATGACCGAGACGAACCCCTCCTCGCCGAGCACGCGTCGGTCCGTGATCGACTCGGTGATGTCACCCACCGTCGCGCCGTCGACGAAGATGTAGCTCGCATCCACCGAACCGACGTGCCTGGCCTTGCCGCCCCTGAGGTCGACGACGTCGCCGTCGCCGATGACCATCACGTTCTCGTGCGGCACGCCGGTCTGCTCGGCGAGCTTCCCGTTCGCGATGAGGTGGCGGATCTCACCGTGCACCGGCATGACGTTCTTCGGCTTGAGGATGTTGTAGCAGTAGAGCAGCTCCCCCGCCGAGGCGTGGCCGGACACGTGCACCAGCGCGTTGCCCTTGTGCACGACGTTGGCGCCGAGCTTGGTGAGTCCGTTGATGACGCGGTAGACGGAGTTCTCGTTGCCGGGGATCAGCGAGCTGGCGAGCAGCACGGTGTCGCCGGGGCCCACTTCGACGACGGGGTGGTCGCGATTCGCGATGCGGCTGAGCGCGGCCATGGGCTCCCCCTGCGAGCCGGTGGAGATGATGACCACCTTGTCGTCGGGGTAGTTGTCGATCTCCTTCATCTCGATCAGCGTGCCGGCGGGCACCTTGAGGTAGCCCAGGTCGCGCGCCGTCGACATGTTGCGGACCATGGAGCGGCCCACGTAGACGACCTTGCGGTCGTGGCGCACCGCCATGTCCATGATCTGCTGGATGCGGTGCACGTGGCTGGCGAAGCTGGCGACGATGAGCTTGCCCTTGGCGGATTCGAAGACCCGCTGGATGGCGGGCTCCAAGTCCTTCTCGTGCGTTGTGAAGCCGGGGGTCTCGGCGTTGGTGGAGTCGACGAGGAACAGGTCCACGCCCTCCTCGCCGAGGCGGGCGAAGCCGCGCAGGTCGGTGATGCGACCGTCGAGCGGCAGTTGGTCCATCTTGAAGTCGCCCGTGTGGAGGACGGTGCCGCCGGCGGTGCGGATCATGACGGCGAGGGCGTCCGGGATGGAGTGGTTGACGGCGAGGAACTCGAACTCGTAGTTGCCGATCTCGAGGATGTCTCCCTCCTCCACCGCGTCGAGCTGGAACTCGCGGATCCGGTGCTCACGCAGCTTCGCGGCGACGAACGCCAGGGTCAACCGGGAGCCGTAGACCGGGATGTCGTGGCGCCGCTTGAGGAGGTAGGGCACGGCGCCGATGTGGTCCTCGTGGCCGTGCGTGAGGACGAGGGCCACCACGTCGTCGAGGCGGTCGTTGAGGTAGTCGAGGCCGGGGAGGATCAGGTCGACGCCCGGGTGGTGGTCCTCGGGGAAGAGCACGCCGCAGTCGACGATGGCGATCTGACCGTCGATCTCGAAGGCCGTCATGTTGCGGCCCACGTCGCCAAGCCCACCCAGGGGGATCACGCGGAGCGTACCGGGGGCGAGCTTCGGGGGCGTCTTCACGTCTGTCATGGTTCCCAACCCTAGTGGTTTGCCGATCGGTGCATAAGATGGCGCGCATGTCTGCCATTGACACCGTGCGCCTGGCGCTGCCCCAGGAAGCCGTCGACATCGCCCGCATCCAGCGCCGAGCGTGGACCGACGGCGGGGTCCTCGCCGCGGCCCTGGACGAGGTGACCGCCGACGAGGCCACCCGTGCCTGGCACGAGGCCATCGTCAAGCCACCGCTGGCGCAGTTGCGCGTCCTGGTGGCCATCGGTGAGGCCGGTGTCGTCGGCTTCGTCGTGACCGGCCCGTCGGGCGATCACGACCGCTCCGCCTCGGACGGCTACATCGCCGAGTTCATCGTCGACCCGAAGTTCAAGGGCAAGGGCCACGGCTCGCGCCTGATGAACGCCGCCGTGGACACGCTGCAGAAGGACGGCTTCACGGTCGCCACCATCTGGGTGCCGTCGGCCAACGACCACCTGCGCCAGTTCCTCACCGAATGTGGCTGGGCCCCCGACGGGGCGCACCAGAAGGTGGGCATCGGGGAGGATGAGGAAACCGCCATCAAGATGCTGCGCTTCCACACCGACATCAGCCCTGCCTGAGAGACCCGCTGGTTCCCTGAGCCAGGCGCCGCTGGACAGCCGCGAGGCACTCGGGACCCGGATCAGAAGCCGAGCACCTCCTCCATCTCGTGGGTGAGGCCCGGGTTCTCCAGCACATGGCGGATCCCCTCGATCACGCCCGGCATGAAGGAGACCCGGTCGTACGAGTCGTGGCGGATCTTGAGGGTCTCGCCCGTCGTGCCGAAGATGACCTCCTGATGGGCGGTGAGGCCCTGGAGGCGCACGGCGTGGACGTGGATGCCCTCGACCTCGGCCCCACGGGCCCCGGCGTCGTGGATGGTCGCATCCGGCACGGGCTCCATGTCGGCCTCCGCACGGGCAGCGCTGATGCGCCGGGCCGTAGCCGCAGCGGTGCCTGAGGGTGCGTCCGCCTTGTTCGGGTGGTGGAGCTCCACGATCTCGGCCGACGGGAAGAACTGGGCGGCGAGCGCCGCGAACTTCATCATCAGCACGGCGCCGATGGAGAAGTTCGACGCGATGAGCACACCGACGCCCGGGTGCTGCTCGCAGAGTTCGCGCACCTCGGCGATGCGCTCGTCGTTGAAGCCGGTGGTGCCGATGACCATGTGGATGTCACGCTCCAGGCACCAGCGGATGTTGTCCATCACGGCATCGGGATGCGTGAAGTCGACCACGACCTCGGCCCGCCCGATCTTCGTGCGGTCCTCGTTGATGTCGACTCCGCCGACAGTCGTCATGTCCTCGGCGCGGTTGACCGCACCGACCACTTCCGTACCCATCTTCCCGCTGACGCCGAAGATGCCAACCCGGATCTTTCGCATGTCTATGACCTCTCGATAAGGGGTGTCGTGATCCATCCAACCAGAGTCGGCACGAAAGGGGCACCGCCCATCAGCGCTTCGGGCGCAGGGTTCGGATCAGGTCGATGAGGGCCAAGATCACCTCCAGCAGCAGCTTGATCACCGTCAGGATGACGGTGGCGCGGATCGTGTCGTCGAGGCTGATCGGTCGGTCGTCGCCCTGCGGGACGCCCGCGATGGACAGCGGGATGAACATGCCCGCGTACACGACGGCGAGCCTCAGGTACGGCAGCACCATGGCGCCCGCCCCGGGCCGGCCGGCCCCCAGCGTGTCGGGTCGGAGCCAGTACCGACGGCTCAGCCAGCCCTGGACGACGAACGAGACGACGCCGACGATGGCGATCACCCACCACCTGGTCTCCATGGGCAGCGTCCGGGAGAGGAGCAGGGCCACCAGCAACCCCGGCAGCAGCGTGAACATGCCGAGGTAGTGGATGGCGAAGAAGCCCGCGGACGGCTGCCCACGCAGCGCCACGATGGTCCAGACCCCGACGATGAGGGCATCGACCCAGAGCCACCACCAGACCTCGGCGTAGTTGAGCCTGCCGAGCGCGGCAAGGGCCACGGGAATGCCGAAGGCCAGCAGGACGATGGCGAGTTGCGCCACCACGGCCACTCGGCGCGGCTGGCGGGAGAGCCACAAGCCGAATGCCGTGAAACCCAGTAGTCGGGCGAGACGTTGGATCATCGCTCAAGCATGGCAGGAGATGCGGTCGAGCGAAGGGGGCTGCAGAGACGACGAGGGTGGGTGCCGCACTGCGACACCCACCCTCGTCTGGTCAGATCAGCGGACGATCAGTCGTCGTCGCCGTCCTCCTCGGCCTCTTCCTGCTCTTCGAGGACCGGGACCAGCGAGAGCTTGCCGCGGTCGTCGATGTCGGAGATCTCCACCTGGAGCTTCTGGCCGACCGACAGCACGTCCTCGACGTCCTCGACGCGCTTGCCACCGGCAAGGGCGCGGAGCTTCGAGATGTGCAGCAGGCCGTCCTTGCCCGGCAGGAGCGAGACGAACGCACCGAACGAGGTGAGCTTCACGACGGTGCCGAGGTAGCGCTCGCCCCGCTCCGGCATCGTCGGGTTGGCGATGGCGTTGATCTGGGCGACGGCCGCATCGGCCTTGTCGCCGGAATCCGCGCCGACGTAGACGGTGCCGTCGTCCTCGATCGCGATGTTGGCGCCGGTGTCTTCCTGGATCTGGTTGATGATCTTGCCCTTGGGGCCGATCACCTCACCGATCTTGTCCACGGGGATGCGCAGCGAGATGATGCGCGGCGCGTACTGGCTGAGCTCATCAGGGGTGTCGATGGCCTCGCCCATGACGTCGAGCAGGGTGTGACGGGCGTCACGGGCCTGCAGGAGCGCCTTCTGGAGCTCGGAGGCGGGGATGCCGTCGAGCTTGGTGTCCAACTGGAGTGCGGTCAGGAAGTCGCGGGTACCGGCGACCTTGAAGTCCATGTCGCCCAGCGCGTCCTCGGCGCCCAGGATGTCGGTCAGCGCGACGTACTTGGTCTCGCCGTCGACCTCCTCGCTCATCAGGCCCATCGCGATGCCGGCGACGGCGGCCTTCAGCGGCACGCCGGCGTTCAGCAGCGACAGGGTCGAGGCGCACACGGAGCCCATCGACGTGGAACCGTTGGAGCCGAGGGCCTCGGAGACCTGACGGATTGCGTAGGGGAACTCCTCGCGCGTCGGCAGCACGGGGATCAGTGCGCGCTCGGCGAGCGCACCGTGACCGACCTCACGACGCTTGGGCGAACCCACGCGGCCGGTCTCACCGGTGGAGTACGGCGGGAAGTTGTAGTTGTGCATGTAACGCTTCGTCGTCTCCGGCGAGAGCGTGTCGATCTTCTGCTCCATCTCCAGCATGTTCAGCGTCGAGACGCCCAGGATCTGGGTTTCGCCTCGCTGGAACAGCGCCGAGCCGTGGACCCGCGGGATGACCTCGACCTCGGCCGACAGCGTACGGATGTCGCTGGTGCCACGGCCGTCGATGCGGACGCCCTCGGTGAGGGTGCGGTGGCGCACGATCTTCTTGGTGAGCGCCTTCAGCGCACCCGAGACCTCGTTCATGCGGTCCTCGAAGCGCTCGGCGAGCTGGTCCTGGACCTCCTGACGGATGCCGTGGGTGGCCTCGTCGCGCTCCTGCTTGCCGGCGATCGTCATGGCCTCGGCCACGCGGTCCTTGGCGAGTTCCTCGACGGCGGCGTAGACGTCGTCCTCGTAGTCACGGAAGACCGGGAAGTCGTAGGTCTCCTTCGGCAGCTTGGCGGCCAGTTCGGACTGGGCGTCGCACAGCGCCTTGATGAAGGGCTTGGCGGCCTCGAGGCCCTCGCCCACGATCTCCTCGTTCGGCGCGGTCTTGCCGGCGCGGACGAGCTCCCAGGTGGCGTCGGTGCCGCCGGCCTCGACCATCATGATGGCCACGTCGCCGTCGGCGAGCACCCGGCCGGCCACGACCATCTGGAAGGCGGACTTGTTGACCTGCTCGACGGTGGGGAATGCCACCCACTGGTCCTCGATGAGGGCGACGCGGACGCCGCCGATGGGGCCGGAGAACGGCAGGCCGGCGATCTGCGTCGACATGGAGGCGGCGTTGATGGCCACCACGTCGTACATGACGTCGGGGTTGAGTGCGAGGACGGTCACGACGACCTGGACCTCGTTGCGCAGGCCCTTGACGAAGGCGGGGCGAAGCGGGCGGTCGATCAGGCGGCACGCCAGGATGGCGCCCTCACCGGGGCGGCCTTCGCGACGGAAGAAGGAGCCGGGGATGCGACCCGCGGCGTACATGCGCTCCTCGACGTCGACGGTCAGGGGGAAGAAGTCGATGGCGTCGCGCGGGGTCTTCTGCGCGGTGGTGGCCGACAGCAGCATGGTGTCGCCATCCAGGTAGACGGCGGCCGCACCATCGGCCTGCTGGGCCAGCTGGCCAGCCTCGAAACGTACGGTGTGCTTGCCGAACTTGCCGTTGTCGAGCACGGCCTCGGCGAATTCAATGCCTTGTCCTTCCACGGACAGGCTCCTTTCGGTTGGTGTTGCGCACCCGCCCATGCGGGATCTGCCCACCGCGCCTGCCGGTCTTCGATCGAGGCTCGCGGGGGCGCTTGGGCACCCGAAAACCACTACCGAGGACCAGACGAGACACCTGGCTGGGCGGCAACTGAACAGTCTTGTTATGAACTTGTGAGCATCAGTTTAGCCGTCAACCGCCTGAAAGGCAGATTCCTCGCCCCCGGGCCAGGCTCGGAATCGGCGTGGGACACAATGAGGCATGCCAAACTCGTTGTCGCAGCACGTCCTTGAAGCAGCCGTCACCACCGCACGCCGCTGGGCCGACGAGGCCACCGCCCATCCCGAGCCCCGCGCCGCGGTGCTCCTGGGGAATGCGTTGAAGGATCCGGGTGGCCTGCGATTCACGCTCGACTTCGTCGACGGCGTGCTGCGGCCGGAGGACAAGGGCGTCGCGGCCCGCAACCTGGCCGAACTCGCCCAGCGCCCCGCCCGCTTCCTGCCTCTGCCGCTCCGTGCCGGGATGAAGGCCGTCGGCCCGCTGGCCCGCCCGTCGCTCGACGTCGTGCGCCGCGCCTTCTCGGCGATCGTGGGTGATCTCGTGGTCGACTTCGGCAGTTCGCTGGGCCCGGCGCTGGCCCGCCTGCGCCGCGACGGCGCCGCCCTCAACGTGAACCTCCTCGGCGAGGCGGTCCTCGGTGACCGGCACGCCGAATCGCGGCTCCGCCGCACCATGGAGCTGGTGGAGCGCGACGACGTCGACTATGTCTCGATCAAGGTCTCCTCCGTGCTCGGCCCCCACGCCCCCTTCGCGCACGACGCCACCGTCGCCGAGGCCGTGGACCGCCTGCGTCCGCTGTTCCTCCTGGCACAGGCCAACGACACGTTCGTCAACCTCGACATGGAGGAGTACCGCGACCTCCACCTCACGCTCGACGTCTACCGGCGGCTGCTGAGGGATCCCGAACTGCAGGAGGTGCACACCGGGCTGGCCGTGCAGACCTACCTCAAGGAATCCCTCCTCCTGCTGCAGGAGATCGACGCCGTCGCGGCCGAGCGCGTCGCCGCGGGAGGCTCCCCCGTGAAGGTGCGCCTCGTGAAGGGCGCCAACCTCGCCATGGAGCGGGTGCTGGCCGAGCTGCGGGGCTGGGAGAACCCCGTGTTCGACTCCAAGGAGGAGACCGATGCCAGCTACCTGCGCGCCTTGGACTTCTGCCTCCACCCCGCCCGGGTCGGGCACCTCCTGACGGGCGCCGCCAGCCACAACGTCTACTCGCTGGCCGCAGCGTGGGAGATCGCCCGCGATCGGGGTGTGACCGACGCCCTCGACATCGAGATGCTGTCCGGCATGGCCGTGCCCCTCCAGCGCGTGATCATGCGCGAGGTCGGGAGCCTGCGCCTCTACGTGCCCGTGGTGCCACGCGCCGAGTACGACGCCGCCATCGCCTACCTCGTGCGCCGCCTCGAGGAGAACGCCGCACCGGAGAACTTCATGTCCGGCGCCGTCGGGCTGGGCCACGACGCCACCTTCCTCGATCTGGAGGAGCGGCGCTTCCGCGATGCTCTCGAACACCTCGGCGATCGCCTCGCCGAGCGCTGGGCCGAGCAACGGCGCACCGCGCCCGAGACTGGCTTCGAGAACGCCCAGGACACCAACCCGGCCTTGCTCGGCAACCAACACTGGGCCGCGGAGATCCAGGGCAGGCTGCCCGCACCGTCGCTCGGACTCGACACCGTGGACAACGCCACCGTCGATGACGAGGCCGGCGTGGCACGTGTCATCGAGGCCGGCGTGCGCGCCGGCGCAGCCTGGGCCGCGACCCCGCCCGGCGAACGCGCGGCGGCCCTCCACCGCCTCGCCGGCGTGCTGGAGAACATGCGCGCCGACCTGATCACGGTCGCCGGCGACGAGGTGGGCAAGCTCATCGACCA
>DURG01000146.1 GCA_012837465.1 Propionibacterium sp.
CCCCCCCTTCTCCGTTCCTTCGGGTCCCGAGTGTTTCCGAGGAACGAGGAGAACGTGTCGCCTTCGGGTCCCGAGTGTTTCCGAGGAACGAGGAAACGTATCGAGGGACAATTTCCCCAAGCGGTTCCCAGGTGGCATAATGAACAGCCGTTGCCCACGCATGGGCAACCTCATCACCGACAGCTCCTGCCATGGGGGGATCGTCTGGCGCGTGGTGGGCCAGACAACACCGCGGTGACCTGTGGCACTGACGGAAAGGCAAGAATCATGACCAACCCGCTGATCCAAGAGATCAACAAGGCGTCGCTGCGCGACGACATCCCCGAATTCCGCGCAGGCGATTCCGTCAAGGTGCACGTCCGCGTCGTCGAGGGCAACCGCTCGCGTATCCAGGTGTTCGCCGGCGTCGTCATCGCCCGCAATGCCGGTGGCGTCCAGGAGGCCTTCACGGTCCGCAAGGTGAGCTTCGGCGTCGGCGTGGAGCGTACGTTCCCGCTGCACTCTCCCATCATCGAGAAGATCGAGGTCGAGCGTCGTGGCGACGTCCGCCGCGCCAAGCTGTACTACCTGCGTGAGCTGCGCGGCAAGGCTGCCAAGATCCGCGAGAAGCGCTGATCACCCGCTCCACAGAGCAACCAGGACCGCCGGGCTTCGTGCCCGGCGGTTTCGTTTCCGGCACCGTCGCTGCTCGACGGTATGCTCGGGACAGCATCCAGCAGTGATCGAAGGACTGATTCGTGGCATCAATCGAGCCGACCGACCCGCATGCTTCAGGGGACGCCCAGAACGAGGCACCCCCGAGCCTTGGTCGGAAGGTCCTCAGCTGGGCCACTGAGGGCGTCCTCATCGTCGTGGGCGCGGTGGTGATCGCCGCCCTGCTGCGCACTTTCGTGGGCCAGATGTTCGTGATCCCCTCCGGCTCGATGGAGAACACGCTGCAGCCCAGCGACCGTGTGCTGGTGGCCAAGTTCGGCGGCTTCCAGCGCGGTGATGTGGTCGTGTTCGAGGATCCCCACAACTGGCTGATCCCGGAGCCGAAGAAGCCCAACGTCATCAAGGACGCGCTGGAGTTCGTCGGCGTGCTGCCCAACTCGGGTACCGAGCACCTCATCAAGCGGATCATCGGCATGCCGGGTGACCACGTGCGCACCACCGACGACGGTTTCATCGAGGTGAACGGGCAGAAGTTGGACGAGAGCCCCTACCTCTACGCTCAGGACGGCATCCACGTGGCACCCTTCACCGTGCCCTTCGACATCATCGTCCCGAAGGACAACATCTTCGTGTTGGGGGACCACCGCAACCAGTCCAACGACTCCCGTTGCCGCCTGGCCGACGTGTCGCAGACTCCCGGCGCGAGTGCTTTCGTGCCCGTGGACAAGGTGGTCGGCTCCGCTGTCGCGATCGTGGCGCCACTGCCGCGCCTGGCGACGTTCAACGTGCCGCCCACGTACGACACGGTGCCCGATCCGGCGCAGCCCGCGCCGGACAAGCCTGACCTCATCCTCGTGGAGCCCGGCTGTTGATGATCCGGCCGGGAAGGGGCGCCTACGGGTACGAGCGGGCACTGGTGCGTGCCGGCCTCGGCCCCGTCGCGGGCGCCGACGAGGCGGGCAGGGGCGCGTGCGCCGGCCCTCTGGTGGCGGCCGCCGTCATCCTCAATCCCGACAGGCCCATCAGGGGCCTCGACGATTCCAAGGCCATGAGCGCGGCCGCCCGGCAGCGGCTCTACGCGGAGATCATGAAGCGTGCGGTCGCCGTGGCTTGGGCCAGCGTCGAGGCGGCCGAGTGCGACGAGTTGGGCATGCATCAGGCCGATCTGCACGCGCTGCGCCGCGCCGTCGGGCGCCTTGCGGTGCCCGCTGGCTTCGTCATCACCGACGGGTTCCCCGTCGACGGCTTGGCCACGCCCGGCCTGGCCATGTGGAAGGGCGACAAGGTTGCCGCCTGCGTGTCCGCAGCCTCGATCGTCGCCAAGGTCACCAGGGACCGCATGATGACCGAGTACGACGCCACCTACCCCCAGTACGGGTTCGCCATCCACAAGGGCTACAACACGCGCCTGCACCAGGGCGCGCTCGACGAGCACGGGCCATCACCCATCCACCGCTGGCGGTTCGAGAACGTGCGGCTCAGCGCGGAGGCCGCATCAGCTAGAGTGAAGCAACTATGAGTGCCGAGGATCTTGAGCAGTACGAGAGCAAGCTGGAGCTTGACCTCTACCGCGAGTACAAGGACGTCGTGTCGATCTTCACCTACGCGGTGGAGACCGAGCGTCGCTTCTACCTGTGCAATGCCGTCGATCTGAAGGTGCGCACCGAGGGCGGGGATGTCTACTACGAGGTGTCCATGGGCGACGCCTGGGTGTGGGACATGTACCGCCCGGCCCGCTTCGTGAAGTCTGCCAAGGTGCTGACGTTCCGTGATGTGTCGATCGAGGAGATCGCGCACTCGGAGCTCCAGGTTCCCGAGAACGAGGACTGAGCCCCCGCTCGTCGCAAGAATCCCCGATATCTGTGGACAACGGTGGATCGGGGGTCTGTTTGACCATGAATGGGTCTGAGGTGATGACCCATGAACCACAAACAGACATTCGGGCAACTCGGAGAACAACGAGCCGCTGAGCACCTGCTGGAGTGCGGCTGGCAGATCCTGGAGCGCAACTGGCGCTGCCGGGAGGGCGAGGCCGACATCATCGCGGTGGATCCTGACGCGCAGGCGTTGGTGGTCGTCGAGGTGAAGACCAGAGCGGGAACAGGCTACGGCTCGCCGCTGGAATCCATCACGTACGCCAAGGCACGCCGCCTGCGGCAGTTGGCCGCCATCTACGCCCGCCAGACGAAGGAGTACTGGCCCCGGCTGCGCGTCGATGCCATCGGCATCCTCTGGCCCAGGGGCGGCGGGAGCGAACTGGTCCACGCCCGCGGGATCGAGGAGCGGTGATCCTGTCATCGTGGTCCGTGGCGCTGCAGGGCATCGACGGGCACGCCGTCGAGGTGGAGGCGGCCGAGGGCGGTGGGTTGCCGCGCACGCAGATCGTCGGCCTCCCTGACAAGGCCCTCAACGAGGCCAAGGAACGGGTGAAGGCCGCGGCCCGCGCCTGCGAGCTCAAGTGGCCGGAGCAACTGTGCACCATCAACCTGTCTCCCGCGGGCCTGCCCAAGGCGGGCACCCACTACGACCTGGCGATCGCGGTGGCGGCGCTGGGCACGCAGGGGCTGATCAGCCCGGACAAGGCCACCCGCACCGTCCTGCTCGGCGAGCTGGCACTCGACGGCAGGGTGCGGCGGGTGCGCGGGATCCTGCCCGCCATGCTCGCCGCGGTGAAGGCCGGCTTCGAGCGCGCCATCGTTCCCACCGGGCAGGTGGCGGAGGCCGCGCTGGTACCCGGCATCGCGGTCGAGGGCGCGGGGCGGCTCGACGAGGTGGTCCAGCTGGTCAACGGGCTCACCGTCGAAAACCCCAGCGAGGCGGCGCAGCCCTCGGAGCCCGCGCCTGACGTGAGGCCGGCCTTCGTGCCGGACCTCGCCGACGTCGTGGGCCACGAGGACGGCAAGTTCGCCCTCGAGGTGGCGGCCGCAGGGCGCCACCACCTGTTCCTGCACGGCGCTCCTGGAGTCGGCAAGACGATGCTGGCGTCGCGCCTTCCCTCGATCCTGCCGGACCTGGACGACGACGAATCCGTGGAGGTCTCCGCCCTCCACTCGCTGGCAGGTCATGAGCTCACCGGATTGATCACGCGGCCACCCTTTGCGGATCCGCATCATTCCACGACACCGGTGGCGCTGGTGGGGGGCGGTTCGGGCGAACTGAAGCCCGGCGCGATCTCCCTGGCCCACCGGGGAGTGCTCTTTCTCGATGAGGCGCCGGATTTCGGCGCCAAGCTGGATGCGCTGCGTACCCCGCTGGAGAACGGCTGGATCAACGTCAGCAGGGCGCGGATGTCGACGCGGTTCCCCGCCCGCTTCCAACTGATCCTGGCGGCGAACCCGTGCCCCTGCGGCAAGTACGGGGTGCAGGGCATGGACTGCACCTGTGATTCGGTGAAGGTGCGTCGCTACCAGGAACGGCTCAGCGGGCCCATCCTGGATCGGATCGACATCAAGCACCAGATGGCCGGGATCAACCGGATGCTGCTCGACGTGGGCACGGCCACGACGCCGGAGGCCAGCGCAGCCGTGCTGGAGCGCGTCCTGGCCGCACGCGAGCGGCAACGGCACCGGCTCCGGCGCACGCCCTGGACCACCAACGGTGAGGTGGCCGGGCCGTACCTGCGCAAGCACCTCCCGTTGCCGTCAGACCTCGGAGTGCTCAATTCCGCGCTCCAGCGCGGCTCGATCAGCGCCCGAGGCGTGGACAAGGTGCTCCGCTTGGCCTGGACGTTGACGGACCTGGCTGGGGCGGGGCAGATCACCAATCGGGAACTACGCGCCGCGCTGCAGTTGCGGCAGGGAGAACAGGAGAGGGCGGCATGATCACGGAACGAGATGCCCGGATGGCGCTGTGCGCCCTCACCCCGCTGGGCCAGCAGAACGTGGCCGAGGCGCTGGCCCAGTTCGGGGCCGAGGAGCTCTGGGCGGGCTTCCTCGCCCGGCCGGAGACCACGTGGGGAAGGAAGGCTCAGGGCGTCGACGTGGCGGCGCTGCGCCACGCCACCGAGCGGTGTGGCGCCCGGTTCATCATCCCGGGCGACGAGGAGTGGCCCGAACGGCTCGAGGGGCTGGACGGGGCGTTGGTCAGCGGGCAGACGGGAGAGCCCGTTGGCCTGTGGGTCAGGGGGATGTCGTTGTCGGAGGTGGGCGGCGGGGTGGCCATCGTGGGTGCCCGCGCCTGCACCACCTACGGCGAGCACGCCTCGGTGACGCTCGCCGCAGACCTGGCCATGCAGGATCACCCGATCATCAGTGGTCTGGCCTACGGCGTGGATGCGGCCGCCCACCGTGGGGCGCTGGGGGTGCGCGGCCTCACGGTCGCCGTCGTGGCCAGCGGGGTGGATGACCCCTATCCATCCGCGAACTCCAGCCTCGCCAGGCGGATCACGGAGACTGGTGCCATCGTGTCGGAACTGCCCCCGGGGTACCGGCCCACGCGCTACGCGTTCCTGGCCCGCAACCGGATCATCGCGGCGCTGGCGGATGCGGTGGTCGTGGTGGAGGCGGCGGCCCGCTCCGGGGCGAAGAACACCGCCTCCTGGGCCAACGCCATCGGCCGGCCGGTGTTGGCGGTGCCTGGGCCCATCACGTCCTCGCTCTCATCGACTCCCCACAAGCTCATCCGTGACGGGGAGGCCATTCTCGTCACAGGTGCGCCGGATGTGGAGGCGGTGCTGTCACCGCTCGGCACGGTGGCCGAGCCCTCGGGCAGGGGCGAGGCCCGTCCCATCGACCAGTTGCCGCTGCCGCTGTTGGAGATCAGGGAGGCGGTGGGCACGAAGGAACGGGTCAGCCCCGCCCAACTCTCGGCGCGGACGGGACAGTCGATGATCGACGTCCTGTCCAACGCCGCAGAGTTGGTGGAGTCAGGCTGGCTCGATGAGGATGCCGGCCTCTTTGGCCTGCCGGGCCGGAGGTGAGCGTTACCTGGTGGCGGGGTCGCCGAACATCACGATGTTGTTGAAGACCCACCCTTCGTCCTGGGTGAAGGTGTAGCCGCCGCTGGAGCGGGGGGTGGCCTTGTACACCGTCGAGAGGGTGTAGGACAGGCAGGCGCCGCGCCCCGTCTTCTCGGTGTGGCACTCGGTGCGCCACTGCCTGCCGGCAGAGGTGAATCCGGGGCTCATGTTGGGTGAGGCCAACGGGTTGCCCTGCCAGGCGGCCTCAGTCAGAAAAGGGAGGTAGGTGAGGTTGTTGAACACCCAGGCGTCCTTGCGGACGAAGCGGCCGTTCTCGATGAGGACGGTGGTGGCCCAGATCTCGGTGCGGCACCGCTCCGTCTGCGAATAGGGCTCGCAGGTGGTGCGCCACTGGCGCCCGTTGAGGGAGTGCTCGCCGGCCAGCGTGTAGGGAGCCTTGCGCTCATAGCGGGGCACCAAGCGGTACAGGTCGATGGGTGCGAAGGCGAACACGGCCTGGGCGGTGGAGCGGACCCACTGGCCCTTGCCCACGCGGGAGATGGTTCCCTTGGCAGCGTCGAACGCCGCCTTGTCGTAGGCGACGGCACCCGCGTTCTCGCCCGCCTTGATCTGCAGGCCGGAGACCCACTGGCCGGTCTTGGCGGTGACGGCCGGTTCGAGGTCTGCCAGGGCGCCGGCTACCAAGCCGGAGGCGTTGGTGTTCTCGCTGGGGGTGAAGGTGGGGTGCCCGGTGAAGGCACCGTTGGGCTTCTGCTGGGCCTTCATCCATGCCACGGCCTTGGTGAGGGAGGCGCCGGCTCCGCTGATGCCCTTGGCCTCGCCGGCTCGCAGGGCCATGATCACCATGGCCGTGCCGTCGGGATCCGGGATGGTGTTGACGGCGTCGCAGTGGCCGGTGGCATCGGTGGCGAAGTACATCGGGAACCCGCCGTTGCTGCACTGCTGGCCCACGAGGAAGGACACGGTCGACGCCGGGAGTTCACCGGTGCGGGCCATGGCGATCATCGCGAGGGACTGGCCGAAGGCGTTGGTGCCCTCCGAATGGCCGGTCGTGTAGCCGCTGGCGGTGACGGACTTGCGCACCAGGTCCTGCGGGTTGATGCCGCCGAAGTCGGTGGTGGAGCGGCCGGCGGCGGCCAATGTCAGCACGACCTTGGCCACGCGGCCGTTGTCGGTGGCGACCTTGGCGACGTGGGGTTCGGCTGCGTCGATCCAGCCGTCGATCACCTCACGGGAGGTGCCCACCACCATGCCGGCCAGGGCGGCGTCGAGGGTCAGGCCCATGTCGGGCTCGGTGCCGTAGAAGGAGAGGGAGCCATCGTCGTTGGTCTGCTCGATGAGCCAGTTGATGGCCGAGGTGGCGTTGGGGCGGAGCTCTCCGGTGTCGGCCGCAGCAGGGCTGAGGCCGAGCGAAGCCAGGAGGGCGGCGACGAGGGGGACCGCCATCAGGCGGATGCGGTTACGCATTGTCGGATCCTTTCGCGTCAGAACCGCGCACCGTGCGCGGATGATCCTTCTCAGCCGCACTTCGGTCCGACTCCTCATCATGAGTAACGGTTGCGCGTCAGTCCCGGGCTTGCACCGGAGTTCTCCGCACGGCTAGGGCTTGAGCGTATCACCGGTGGAGACCCGCGCCATGCCGGAGGCCCGACGCAGCACGGCCAGCACCGGACGGCCCACCACCAACAGGGCGATCGTGGTGGTGATGGCGCGCCCGGTGTCCCAGCCGGCGGTCGAGGTCAGGAGCGTGAACCACCCGAAGCGGGTGAGGTTGTCGAGGATGGGTGCGCCCGGCACGTAGTCGAGGCTGCTGCCCGTGCCGTCGACGTCGATGCCGGTGATGAAGGGCCAGAACCACATGTTCATCAGGGCCCCGAAGAGGTAGGCCGACACGATGCCCAAGGTGATCAGCATGGCCATCTCTGCCTTACCGCTGACCCGCTTGGGCAGCAGGCCGGCAGCCAGCCCCACCCAGCCCGCGCACAGCATCTGGAACGGCAGCCACGGCCCCACGCCTGCGGTCAGCAGGGCTGAGGCGAACAGGGAAGTGAAGCCCAACAGGTAGCCGAAACCCGGCCCGAAGGCGCGCCCGGCCAGGATGAGGAGGAAGAACACGGATTCGACCCCGGCCGTGCCGGCGCCGAGCGCCGGGCGGATGGCGGCGTTGATGGCCGAGAGCACGCCGAGGACCGCGAGGGAACGGGCATCGAGGCCCCCCTCGGTGACCTGCGCGATCACGAGCAGGAGGATGACGGGCAGCAGGGCGGCGAAGATGAAGGGGGCGTCGTCGGCGTGCTCCGGGGCAACCCCAACGGCCGGGATCAGCAGCGGCCAACCGATGGCGAACAGGCCCAGCAGGGTCGAAGCGATCATGACCAGCCAGGTGCGCCAGCCGATCGCCACCCCCACGATGGGCGGCGGGATGTCGAGCATCTGGTCAGCCGGCCGCATGGACGAACTCCTCCACGGTCAGCACGGGCGTGGGGTTGGCGACCTTGGCCACCTGGGTGGCCAGCAGCGCGGAGTTGGCGAGCACCTCGCGGGTGGGGCCGTCGGAGACCACCTCGCCCTCCGCCATGACGATGACCCGTTCACACGTCTGGGCCACCATCTCGACGTCGTGGGTGGCGATCAGCACGGCCCGCCCCTCTCGCGCCATCCCCGCCACGATGTCGGAGAGTGCCTCCTTCGCCCCGTAGTCGAGCCCGCGGGTCGGCTCGTCCAGGAGCACGACCTGTGGGTTGCCGGCCAGTTCGACGGCGAGGACGACGGCGAGCTTCTGGCCCTCGGAGAGGTCCCGCGGGTGCGCCTCCGGCTCGATGCCGGGGACGAGGCGGCGCAGCAGCGCCAGGGTGGTGCCTTCGGGTAGGCCCGCCTCTTGGTCGCTCTGCTCGCATTCGGCGGCCACCGACGTGAGGTAGAGCAGGTCTGACGGGGTCTGGGGCACCAAGGAGATGCGGGTCTCGTCGCCGAGCGACACGGTGCCGCCGTCGCGCCGACCTGCCCCGTGGAGGGCCCACATGAGGCTGGACTTGCCGCAGCCGTTGCGTCCCATGAGGGCCGTGACCTCCCCGGCGTGCAGCGTGACGTCGACCCCGGCCACGGCGACCTTGGGGCCGTAGCGCACGATGATGTCCTTGGCGGTGAGCTTCGGCTCGTCGCGCGGCGTGGGCACGGGGAGGCCGGGGGGCTCGTCGGCCCAGGCCCGTCGCTGGGGGTTGGCCAGCCGGCGACCCTCCCGGATGGTCAACGGGAGGGGCTGCCAGCCCATCCGGGTGCCGAGCTCGACGAGGGGTGGCTTGATGGGGGACACGGCGAGGATTTCGCGGGTCTCCCCGTGCTGCACCGTGCTGCTGACGAGCAGCACGGAATCGGCGAACTCGATCACCCGCTCCATCCGGTGCTCGGCGATCACCACCGTGGTGCCGAGATCACGCACGAGGCGGCTGATCATGGCCAGCACCTCCTCTGCAGCGATGGGGTCGAGGGCGGAGGTGGGTTCGTCGAGCACCAGCACCTTGGGAGAACTGGCGAGCACGCTGCCGATGGCCACACGCTGCTGCTGGCCCCCGGAGAGGGTTCGGAGGTCACGGGAGCGGAGTTCGGCGATGCCGAGCAGGTCCAGGGTCTCCTCGACCCGGCGGCGCATCTCGGCCGGGGCGAACCCGAGCTGCTCCATCGAGTAGGCGAGTTCCTCCTCGACGGTGTCGGTGACGAAGCCAGCGAGCGGGTCCTGCCCGACGTAGCCGACGGTGGTGGCCAGCTCGCGGGGCTGCAGCAGGGTGGTGTCCTGCCCGTCGATCACGACGCGGCCGGTGCGGACGCCGCCGGTGAACCGGGGGACCAGGTTGTTGATGCAGCCCAGCAGGGTGGACTTGCCGCTGCCCGTGGGACCGACCACGAGGCAGAGCTCGCCCTCCTCGATCTCGAAGTTGACCGAGTCGAGCCGGAGGGCCTCACTGCTGGCATAGCGGAAGGTGATGTCCTCGAAGCGGATCATGCGGGCTGCCTCCTCGGTGCCGCCGCGTACGGCGGTGGGGTGATGAATGCGGGCAGTGCGGCGATGGCCAGCACACCCAGGAGCGGCAGGGTGAGTTCCGGCCACGTGAACGGATGGATGCTGGGGAACAGCGCCGTCGCGTCCCCGTAGCGGGCGATCAGCCGGATCAGCAGCGCGGCGGCGACGCCGCTGGCCACGACCAACGTCTCGGCGAGACCCCAACGGATGGGCCGGTACCGCGTGCGCTGCACGGTGCGGCCGGAGACCCACAGCGCCAGCCCGGCGGCGGCGAGGCCGAGGAGCAGGAGGGCCGTGGACAGCACGGGGAAACCCAGGACGAAGGTGTCGGGGGCGTTGGCGAGGTACCGGTAGGCCCAGACCGCGATCAGCGACATCGCGCCAAGCCCGAGCGCCAGGCCGAGTGCCCTGTCCAAGGGGTTGGCCGTGCCGGACCTGCCGTAGCCACGCACGTCCATGGAAGCAGCCAGGGACAAGGAGCGCTCCAGGGCATCCGAGAGCACGGGCACGATGATCGTCTCCACGACACGCAGGCGTTGGCGGCGGGTGCGTGCCTCGGGGGAGCGGCGCAGCTTCCGGGCCCGCATGACGCGCTGGAGGGAGTCTCCCAGTTGGGGCAACGCGGAGACGGCCACGACCATGATGGTGCCGAGTTCATACAGCGCACCCGGCAGGCTGGCCAGCAGCTTCTTGGGGTTGGCCAGGGCGTTCGCCGCGCCGACGCAGATGATGATGGTGGCCAGACGCAGACCGTCGTAGAGGCCGGTCAGGACCGCTTCCAGTGACACCGAGCCGAGCAGGCGGATGCCGCGCACCCAGGTGGGGAGGGGCACTTCGGGGAGGTTGAAGAGGATTGTCGGGCCGTCGCCACCTCCGAAGACGATGCGGAAGCCCACCCGCAGGATCACGATGAACACGCCGAGCCACAGGTACAGCTTGAAGGCCTTGGCCCACGGCGAATCGGCGCGACGGGCCATGACGACGAGGCTGGCGACGGCGATGATCCCCAGCAGCAGGAGCGGGTTCGAGGCGGAGGAGGCGGCCACGGCCAGCGCGATCGCCCACCCCCACCAGGAGAAGGGGTGCAGGGGGCGGGGGAGGAGGTACCGGCGGATCACAGGCCCCGGCGGCGCCACCACACGGCGCCCCCACCCAGGGCCAGTGCGCCCACAGCGCCGAGGCCGATGAAGGTGCCGACGGGCGGATCGTTGTCCTCCACGACGGCGTCCACGGGCGGGGCCGGGGTTGTCACGACGGTGGCGCTGGCCGTAGGCGTGGCGCTGACGGTCGTGGGCTCGTCAGCCACCTCAGGCGACTCCGGTGCGCTCACCGAAGGGCTCGGGCTGCTCGCTTCTGGGGTGGGGGCCAGCGTCGGCGTGGGCGTCGGGGTCTCGGTGGTCGGCTCGGGGGTGGGGGCGTCCGACGGTGGTACGGGGTTGGCCGAAACCGTGGGCCGGGTCGTCTTCCGCGGAGCCGAGGGACTCTCGTCCTTCGGGCGCGGTTCGACGGTTCTCGTGGGCTCTGGCGCTGGTGCGGGGGCCGCGATGGTCTGCGCGGGAGTGGGAGTCGGCTTGACCACCTCGTGGGAGGGCTGCACGCCGGGGGCAGGGTTTGCCCCTTCGCTCCTGTTCAAGGAGAACGAGAAGGCTTCATAGCCACCGGGGATCGCCTCGCGGTTGCCTGCGCCGAGGTTGGAGAACGTCCAGGCTCCTCCGTTGTCGGCATGGAAGTAGGCCCAGAAGGCCCCGTTCGGGGGAGTGTCGACGCAGGTCTCGCGGTACCCGGGATCCGAGGCGAGGGGGATGGTCTCGTTGACGCCTGGGCGCCCGCCGAGGCGGCAGACGAAGCCGGAGCCGTCGTGCACCGTGCCTTCGGGGGCGAAGCCGGCGGCCCGGATCACCTCGAGGCCGCTCGCGCCGGGCTCATAGCCCTCCACACACTTGACCACGATCCCGCCGCCCAGTTCCTGGTGGTCGACCACGACCGTGACGCCGGTGTCGGTCGAGCAGTGCCCATCGGTGACGGTGGCGGCGTCGGCGGACGGCGCGGTCACCCAGGCGCCGGCGAGGGCCAGCAGCAGGGCGGGGAACAGGGTGGCGGGACGAGCGCGCATCAGTAGCCGGATCCGGGCACGCCGGGCTTGGCGGTGATCGGTGCCGAGGGGGTGGCCTCGGGCTGCGGGGACGGCTGGGTGGGAGTGGCCGTGGGCTCAGGCGCAGGGGCGCCGGAGCCGAGCACCACGTCCTTGACGGGGTTGACGGCCGGGGCCACCGCGTCGACGTCGTAGTCGTCTTGCAACTGCAGGGCGAGCACGGAGCTCTTCGTCGGTTCCAGCTCGGCGACGCCGACCTCGGCGAAGGCCCACTCGACGTCGTAGCTGCCCTGCGTATCGGGGCTGAGGGTGTAGACGGACCACCATTCCTTGCCCTCGGCCAGGCGGCCGTCGACTGTCTGGATCCAGCCCTGGTCCGTGGAGACCCCGGAGCTGACGACGGCATCCTGGGCGGTGGCGAACTCGGTGGCGCAGGCGCCGGTCACGGTCTCGTCGTAGGCGACGTGCACCCAGACGTTGCCGGCCTGCACGCACTCCTCAGCGGCGGTGGCATCTGCGGTGGCGTAGAGGGAGGGGACGGTGAAGCCGGCCACGAGCGCGGCGGCAGCGGCCGGAACGGCCAATCGGGTGAGGGTGGTGCGGCGAAGCATGTGGTGGACCTCTTCTGTGTTGGTCCGTCGCCGTGGGCGGTTCCGCTGGTCGCGACGGAGGTAACCGGTACTGACGGGCGGTGGTCCGACTCCCCGCTGCGGCGGGATCACGGTTGCGCGACAGTTCCGGGATCTCACCGGATTCAGCCACTCGTCAGGAGGCCATCCTAGCGCAGCATTAGGCTGGGGCCCGCAACACGACCAAAGGAGTACCCATGCGCCCCGAGGCGATCGTCTTCGACATGGACGGCACCCTGACCGACACCGAAGAGAAGTGGGACGTGGTGCGTCGCGGGCTCGCCAAGGAGGCCGGCCTGCCCTGGCCCGACGGTTCGACGCAGGCGATGATGGGCATGTCCACGCAGGAATGGAGCAGCCACCTGTCCGAGGTGGTGGGGTTGCCCTACGAGCCCGAGGAGGCCGCGCGGCGCACCATCGAGGGCATGGCCGCGGAATACCGCAAGGGCATCGACCTCCTACCCGGCGCCGTCGAATCGGTGCGACGGATGGCCGAGCGCTACCCGATCGCCATCGCCAGTTCGTCGCCGCGGCTGCTGATCGAGACCGGCGTCAAGGTGATGGGCCTGGCCGACGTGATCTCGGCGACCGTCTCCACGGAGGAGTGCGAGCGCGGCAAGCCCGCCCCCGACGGCTACCTGAGGGCCTGTGAACTGCTCGGCGTCGACCCCACCCGCTCGGTGGCGGTGGAGGACGCACCCAACGGCATCAGGTCGGCGCTCGCCGCGGGCATGGCCGTGGTGGCGGTGCCGCCCCACTTCCACCCGCCGTCGCAGGACCTGC
>DURG01000147.1 GCA_012837465.1 Propionibacterium sp.
AGATGGTCGAGCTGATCGCAGAACTCATCGAGAAGGGCCACGCCTACCCCGCCTCCGACGATTCCGGCGACGTCTACTTCGACGTCAAGAGCTGGCCCCGCTACGGCGAACTGTCCGGCCAGAAGGTCGACCAGATGGAAGCCGCCGAGGACGCCGATCCCCGAGGCAAGCGCGACCCCCGTGACTTCGCCCTCTGGAAGGGGCACAAGGCCGACGAGCCGCCCACCGCGAGTTGGCCGTCGCCGTGGGGCCGTGGCCGCCCCGGTTGGCACATCGAGTGCTCCGCCATGGCCGGCAAGTACCTGGGCGACACCTTCGACATCCACGGCGGCGGCATCGATCTGCGCTTCCCGCACCACGAGAACGAGCTTGCCCAATCCGCCGCGGCGGGCCGCGGCTTCGCGAACTTCTGGCTGCACAACGCCTGGGTCTCCATGGCGGGGGAGAAGATGAGCAAGTCGCTGGGCAACACCGCCCTGGTCTCGGAGGTCACCAAGGCCTACGACCCGCGAGCCGTGCGCTACTTCCTGCTCGCCCCGCACTACCGCTCCACCATCGAGTTCTCCCCCGCCGACGAGGACACCAGAGGCTCACTCGCGGAGGCCGAGAAGGCCATCGAGCGCATCGACTCCTTCGTCGAGCGCTCCCGCCCGTTCATCCCCGAGGGCTTCGACGCCTACGCCTCCGCGGAGGAGGACCGCGCCTTCCGCGACGCGATGAACGACGATCTGGGCACGCCCGCGGCGACGGCCGCGCTGTTCGCCGCCATCCGCGCAGGGAACCAGGCGATCGCCGCCGGCGATGAGGAGCAGGCCGGGCGCTACGCCGTCGCGGTCAGCGGCATGCTCAACGTCTTCGGCATCCACCCCGACGCCCCCGAGTGGGCCGGGAAGGGTTCCGACGGCGACCTCACCCCCGTCGTCGACGGCCTGGTCGCAGCTCTGCTGAAGCAGCGCGCCCAGGCCCGGGCGAACAAGGACTGGGCGACGGCGGACAGCATCCGCGACACCCTCGCCGACGCGGGCCTCACCATCACTGACACCCCCTCCGGGCCCAAGTGGAGCCTCGGATGAGCCCCTCCGCGGACCCCAAATCTAGATTTGCGAGCGTCAAGCAGCCCAAATCTAGATTTGGGTGCCCACCCCCGCCCCCGGCAGACCGCGCAGATCTAGATGTGCGACCGTCTGCCAGCGCAAATCTAGATTTGGCCGCCTCCCCGCGGCCCCACTGAGAAGGACACCCTCATGGCAGGCAACTCTTCGCGCCGCGGCGCGACCCGCAAGGGCAAGAACAAGGCGGCCGGCTCCGGCGGCCGCATCCGCAAGTCCCTCGAGGGCCGCGGCCCCACGCCCAAGGCGGAGGACCGCCCGTATCACAAGGCGTACAAGGCCAAGCAGGCCGCGCAGCGCCGCCCTCAGCAGAAGAGCCCCCGGCAGAAGCCGGCCGGGGCCGACTGGGTCGTCGGCCGCAACCCCGTCTACGAGGCGCTGATGGCCGGGATGCCGGTCAAGCAGGCCTACGTCGCCGAGGGCTCCGAGCGCGATGACCGGCTGCGCGACATCCTCAAGTACGCCGCGGACCACGGCCTGCCGATGCTGCAGGTCACCCGGGCCGAACTCGACCGCGTGACCGGCGGGCTCGTCCACCAGGGCGTGGCGCTGCAACTCCCCGCCTACGAGTACGCGGATCCACAGGACCTCATCGCCGACGCCTTCGACACCGACGGCATCATCGTCGCCCTCGACGGCATCACCGATCCCCGCAACCTGGGCGCGATCATCCGCTCGGCCGCCGCATTCGGCGCCACCGGCGTCGTCATCCCGTCGCGTCGCTCGGCGTCCATGACCGCTGCCGCGTGGAAGACCTCCGCCGGTGCGGCCGCGCGCCTGCCCGTCGCGATGGCCACGAACCTCAACCGCATGCTGGAGCAGGCCGCCAAGGCCGGCTTCACCATCCTCGGCCTGGCCGGTGAGGGCGACGTGCCCGTCTCCGGCGCCGCCGGCCTCGACGGCCCCCTGGTCATCGTCGTCGGTTCCGAGGACGAGGGTCTGGCCCGCCTCGTGCGGGAGCACTGCGACCAGCTGATCTCGATCCCGATCGCCAGCAGCGTGGAATCGCTCAACGCCTCGGTGGCGGCCTCGGTGGCCCTCTACGAGGTGTCGCAGCAGCGCGCCGGTGCTGCTTCCCAGGACTGAGGGCTTACAGCCCGGGCACCGCACCGAGGTCTAGAGTGGGGCCCACACACCTGAACCCAAGGAGAACTGTGAGCGATCTCGAGTCGATCTCGTCGGCCTACCGGACCCTGTTGGGCATGATCGAGGAGGTGGAGCCCCGCATCGCCGCCGCGACGCGCCAGGAGCTCACCGATCAGCGCGCGTCGCTGAAGCTCATCGCGTCCGAGAACTACGCCAGCCTCCCCGTGCTCGCCACGATGGGCACCTGGTTGAGCGACAAGTACGCAGAGGGCACCGTCGGCCACCGCTTCTACGCAGGCTGCCAGAACGTCGACACCGTCGAGGCCGTCGCCGCCGAGCACGCCCGCGAGCTGTTCGGCGCCGAGTACGCCTACGTGCAGCCGCACTCCGGCATCGACGCCAACCTGACCGCCTACTGGGCCATCCTGGCGCACAAGATCGAGTCCCCCGCTTTGGCGGAGTTCGGTGCGAAGGGCGTCGCCGAGCTGAGCGAGCAGGACTGGGAGACCCTGCGCCGCCGCTTCGGTGAGCAGCGCCTGCTGGGCATGTCGCTCGACGCCGGCGGCCACCTCACGCACGGCTTCCGCCCCAACGTGTCGGGCAAGATGTTCCACCAGCGCGCCTACGGCACGGATCCCGAGACGCAGCTGCTCGACTACGAAGCCCTGCGCGCTCAGGCCAAGGAGTTCAAGCCGCTGGTGCTGGTGGCCGGTTACTCCGCCTACCCCCGACGGATCAACTTCGCGAAGATGCGCGACATCGCCGACGAGGTGGGCGCCGTCCTGATGGTGGACATGGCCCACTTCGCGGGCCTGGTGGCCGGCAAGGTGTTCACCGGCGAGGAGGATCCGGTCCCCTACGCCGACGTGGTCACCACCACCACCCACAAGTCGCTGCGCGGCCCCCGTGGCGGCATGGTGCTGTCGACGGGCGAGTACGCCCCGTCGATCGATCGCGGCTGCCCGCTCGTCCTGGGCGGCCCCCTCTCCCACGTGATGGCCGCCAAGGCCGTGGCGCTGGCGGAGGCCCGAACCGCCGAGTTCCAGACCTACGCGCAGGCCGTGGCGGACAACGCCAAGGCGCTGGCCGAGGGCCTCATGAGCCGCGGCGCCAAGCTCGTCACCGGCGGCACGGACAACCACATCGTGCTGCTCGACACCACCAGCTTCGGCCTCACCGGCCGCCAGGGCGAGTCCGCCCTGCTGGACGCGGGCATCGTCACCAACCGCAACTCGGTGCCCAACGACCCCAACGGCGCCTGGTACACCTCAGGCGTGCGCCTGGGCACCCCGGCGCTCACGTCACGCGGGTTCACCACCTCGGACATGGACGCCGTCGCGGAGATGATCACCGGCGTGCTGAAGGCCACCAAGCCCACCACCACCAGCAAGGGCGAGCCCTCGAAGGCGAAGTACGAACTCACCGACGAGGCCCGCAGCAACTCCCTCGCCGAGGCCGAGCGGCTGCTGAACATGCACCCGCTCTACCCGGGCTTCGAGATCTGATCCGTCCTCCTCCACGAACGATGGCCGCGCACCCGCCAGGGTGCGCGGCCATCTCTGTAGTGCGGCTCAGAGGACGGGGATGATGGCCTCGGCCACCGCCTGAACCTCTTCCAACTCGACGTCCTCGCCCTGCACCATGACCCCGCCGTGGCTTTCGCTGTCGAACAGGCACGTGGGGAGGTCACCGCCCCAGTTGCCGCACGTGCCACGGCCGTCCACGACCGGGTACTGGCCCTCGAGAGAGGGCACCAACAGGTCGGCCGAACTTCCCGGGGGCATGGTGATGACGCCGACGGTCTCAAGCGTGCTCAAGGTACCGCGCGAGTAAGACCATGTCGGCCCCACCTGGTGCAGGTCAAAATCGAGGACGTCCTCTGGTAGGACGCCGGGGGCGATCACCGCCGCGTCTCCGCCTCCTTCTGTGGGAGCCGACTCCACAGGATCCGGGTCTGCGACGGGGGTGGTCTCCACCGGCGCGGTCTCCGCCGGCGTTGTCCGAACCGGCTTTACGACGGCGGTCTCGGGCGGCGAAGGAGGCGTGGCCGGCACGTCCTCGCCGCCGGAGCAGCCCGCAGTGACGGCGAGCAGCGCAACAGCGCCAACCATCGGACGCAGTTTCAGTGAGAACATGGGCCAACTCCTGCCTGCCGAGGTCATGCGCGCGGCCCAGCGTAGCGGCCAGCCGGATCAGTGCAGCAGCGCGACGGCGACGGCAGCCACGCCCTCACCCCGGCCGGTGAGTCCCAGCCCGTCGGTGGTGGTGGCGGAGAGGGTGACTGCGGCCCCCAGCGCGTCAGACATGATGGCCTGAGCCTCTTCGCGGCGGGCAGCGAACCGAGGCCGGTTGCCGATGAGTTGCACGTTGACGTTGCCGATCTCGTAGCCGGCGGCGCGCACGCGCCTGGCCGTCTCGGTGAGGAAGGCTGCGCCGCTGGCGCCGGCCCACTCCGGCTCCGAGGTGCCGTAGTTCGAGCCCATGTCCCCCAGCCCGGCGGCGCCGAACAGCGCGTCACAGGCCGCGTGGGCCACGACATCGCCGTCGGAGTGCCCGGAGAGCCCGGCCGGCTCGTCGGGGAAGTGGAGCCCCGCCACCCACATGGGTACGCCCTTCTCCAGCCGGTGGACGTCCGTGCCGATGCCGACGCGCATCAGGTCTCCTTCCGGCTCTGCAGGATGGCGGACGCCAGGATCAGATCCGTCGGCTCAGTGATCTTGAGGGCATCGCGGTGGCCGGCGACGAGTGTGACGTGCATGCCGGCGAACTCGCACACGGTGGCGTCATCGGTGACCTCGACACCCTCATTGGCTACGGCGGCGTGCGCGTCGCGCAGCGGGCCAAGGCGGGCACCCTGCGGAGTCTGCACGGCGCGCAACCGGGCGCGGTTGACGACGACGGAGGTGTCGTCGTCGACGCGGCGGATGGAGTCGACGACGGGCACCACGGGGATCGCGGAGGCGGCTCCCCCTGCGACGGCATCTGACACCGAGCGCACGACGGACGGGGGAACGAGGGCGCGGGCAGCGTCGTGAACGAGGACGACTGCGTCATCCGGGGCCTGCAACGCGGACAGGCCGCAGGCGACGGACTCCTGCCGGCTGGCTCCGCCGCGAACGCAGCGCACCGGCGCTGCGACGCCGCCCAGCGCGTCGTTGAACTCCAACTCGAAGCCGGCGGGGATGGTGACCACGAGGGCCTCGACCCCGCCGTCGACCAACGCGTCGACGGCGCGCCGGACGAGCGGGACGCCCTCGAGCTCTACGAGGGCCTTCGGCACGGGAGCTCCGAGCCGGGAACCAATACCGGCCGCCACCACGACGGCGACGACCGGTATCTGAGTGTTTGACACTGGCAGGGATTCAGGTCAGGAGGCGAGTACTTCGTCCAGGAGGGTTTCAGCCTTCTCCTCGTCGACGTCCTCAGCGAGCGCGAGCTCAGCGACGAGAATCGTGCGGGCCTTGGCCAGCATCCGCTTCTCACCGGCCGAGAGGCCCTTGTCGCGGTCACGACGCCACAGGTCGCGGACGACCTCGGAGACCTTGATCACGTTGCCGGAGTGGAGCTTCTCCATGTTCGCCTTGAAGCGGCGCGACCAGTTGGCCGGCTCCTCCGTGTGCTCGGCGCGCAGCACATCGAACACCTTCTCCAGACCTTCCTGGTCCACCACGTCGCGCACGCCGACGAGGTCGAGGTTGTCGGACGGAACGCGAATCACCAGGTCATTCTGACCCAGAACGCGCAGGACGAGGAACAGTTTGTCCTCACCCTTGATCGTCCGGTTCTCGATGTCCTCGATGACGGCCGTGCCATGATTGGGGTAGACGACCGTCTCACCGATCGAAAAAGTCATACTTGAAGACCACCTTTCCACCCTCCATTCTAGCAGCCCCATATACACGACGGGCAGGTGCCCATCGCGCTGGGGTCCGCCAAGGGTGAGAGAACTTCGCACAGAGGGTCCGGAACTGGTTAGTATGTGCTCACCCATGCCCCTGACCGGAGGACCCATGAGCAAGCCCCTGCGCCGCACCGCGGCCATCATCGCCGCCGCAGCCCTCGCCCTTTCGATGAGCGCCTGCACGCGTGGTGGATGGATTCCTGATTCTCCTCCGGCCGCCGGCACGCAGAGCGACGAGGGCGGCTACAAGCTCCGCAATTTCGTCATCGTCTCCGACGACGGCGGCGAGGCCAAGCTGCTCGGCGGCATCCACTCCCGCGACGATGCGGCCGAGGTCACTGGCATCACGGTCGCGGCCGAAGAAGGTTTCGAGCAGTGGGGCGACGAGGTCGACCTGGGCTACACCGCTTCGATCCCGCGCGGCACGTCGGTCTACCTCGACGGTTCCGAGACCGGTTTCTCGAACCCCGACCTGCAGCTGGGGCGCCTCGCGCAGGTGACGGTGACGTTCGCCGACAGCACCGAGATGGTGCTCGACACCACCGTGGTGAGCTCCGAGCACGAGGACTTCGCCGAGGCCTACAACGCCTGAGCCGTCCCCATGGGGCGAGCGCTGACAGTCCCTGAGCCTTGACCCACCCGTCCCGGCCAGCAGGCGAGGTCCACTTCCGGGTCCCGAGTGCCGAGGGAAAGGCCCTGCACGCCTCGCCAATCGTTCCCACGACCTGGCCTTTCCCTCGGTGTATCGAGAGCTGAGCTGAACGGGGTCAACCCTCGTACTTGTAGCCCAGCCCCCGCACGGTGATCAGCCGCTGCGGGTTCGACGGGTCCTTCTCGATCTTCGAGCGCAGCCGCTTGATGTGCACGTCGAGCGTCTTGGTGTCGCCCACGTAGTCGCTGCCCCAGATCCGGTCGATGAGCTGCCCGCGGGTCATCACGCGCCCCGCGTTGCGCAGCAGGAGTTCCAGCAGTTCGAACTCGCGCAACGCAAAGCGGACGTCCTTCCCGTCGACGGTGACCTGGTGGCGTTCGACATCGATGCGCACGCCGTCGACCTCGACGACCTCGGGCAGCAACACCTGGTCCTGGCCGCGGCGCAGCACGGCCCGGATGCGCGCCACGAGTTCGCGGTGGCTGAACGGCTTGGTGACGTAGTCGTCCGCGCCCAGTTCGAGCCCCACGACCTTGTCCACCTCGGAGTCGCGCGCGGTCACCATCACGATGGCGACGTTGCCGCGGGCGCGTAGTTGGCGGCACACCTCGACCCCGGGGATGCCGGGCATCATCAGGTCGAGCAGGACGAGGTCGGCGCCGTTCTTGTCGAACTCCGCGAGGCCCTCTGCCCCGTCGGCGGCAGTCACGACGTCGAATCCCTCCTTGCGCAGCATGAAGCTGGTGGCGTCGCGGTACGAGTCCTCGTCCTCGATGATCAGGATGCGGGTCATGTGTTCTCCTCAACGAGTGCGGAATCTTGGGGATCCGGCCCGAGGTAGGCCGGGATGCGAAGGGTAAAGGTGGAGCCTTGCCCGGGACGCGACCAGACGCGGATCGAGCCGCCGTGGGCGAGCGCGATGTGACGCACGATGCTGAGCCCCAGGCCCGTGCCGCCGGCATCGCGGGAGCGGCCGTAATCCACCCGGTAGAAGCGCTCGAAGATGCGGTCCTGCTCCTCGGGGCTGATGCCGATGCCGTTGTCGGACACCTTGATCTCGACGAAACGGTCGGCCTCGGCGGTGACCTGCAGGATGCTGAGGGTCACGCGGGCGCGCTCGTCGGAGTAGTTGATCGCGTTCTGCACGAGATTGCTGACCGCGTCGGCCAGTTGCCATCGGTCGCCCACCACGTAGACGTGCGCGGTCCGGGCGACGATGAGACTGACGTCGCGCTTCTCGGCCAATTCCTGCGAGCGACCCACGGCCTCGGTGACCACCTCGTGCACGTCGACGATCTCGCGGCTGAGCATCGGATCCTCGGACTGCAGCCGGGACAACTCGATGACCTGGTTGACCAGTTCGGCGAGCCGGGAGCTCTCGTGTTGCAGGCGACCTGCGAAGCGGCGTACCTCGCCCGGATCATCGCTGGCGGCCTCGACTGCCTCTGCCAGCACCGAAAGGGCGCCGATGGGAGTCTTGAGCTCATGGGAGATGTTGGCCACGAAGTCGCGGCGCACGGCTTCGACCCGCTGTCGGGAGGATTCGTCCTCCGCAATCACGAGCACGCCGTGTTCCCCCAGCGGCGTGACGCGGGCGTTGAGCTCCAGGGGATCGGCACCCGGATGCATCTCGCGCTTGATGATGCCCCGGAAGGTGTGGCCGCTGGCCCGGACCTCGCGGATCTTGTCCAGCAGGGTCGCGAACCCGACGCGGCTGCCGCGGGCCAGGTTGAGGACGACACCCGGCTCGTTGACGTGCAGAATCTCGTCGTGCGGGCCGATGAAC